>NZ_CAJFGT010000011.1:0-44409 GCF_904377885.1 Flavonifractor sp. An112
CACGGTGTCGCTGTAGCCCTTGACGATGCCCTTGGAGGCAGCCCAGTTCACAGCGTCGGTGTACCACACGCCGCTCTCCACGTCGGTGAAGGACAGGGTAGCATCAGCCTTGGGCTGGCCTTCCAGCCGCCACAGCATGGTGACCACCATGGCACGGTTGGTGGTCATGAAGGGAGCGAAGGTGGTGGAGGCAGTACCGTCCATCAGCTTGTTGTCATAGGCATACTTCACAGCCTCATAGAACCAATCGTCGGCCTTCACGTCGGTGAAGGGCAGACCAGTGCTCACAGAGCCGTCATCCTTGGTGAAGGAGGCCTTCACAGTAACGGCGGAGGCGGGCATGGTGAAGGTGTACTTGCCGTTGCCCTTGTCGGTGAGCTTGAGCTCATTGCCGTTCTTGTCGGTGACGGTAAGCGTATCCAGCTTGTAGCCCTCGTCAGGCTTCACGGTCAGAGTGACGGTGATGCCCTTGGAAGCGCGGGTACGGCTGGGAGTCACGGTGCCGTTGTCGCTGTCCTCCACGGTGATGACGTAGGCGGTAGAGACGGTGGGGCCCTCAGGATCCACGGGGGCGCCCTCTACATCCACGGGCATGACGGCCTCGTAGGTCTGGCCGTTGTAGAGTACGGTGCCGCGGACGTACTGAGTGTCTTCGGCGTTGGGGTTGTAGGTGGTGCTGTCCCAGGTCACATCGCAGGCGACGCCGAAGCCGGTGGACAGCTCCAGGACCACCTGCTCAGGCAGGTTGAGCATCTCAAAGGAAGTGCCGTAGTCCACGCCCAGGCTGGTGGGGTTCACCAGCACATTGACCACAGTAGGCTCGCCGGACAGGTTTACAGTCACGGAAGCGGTAAGGTTCTCTTCGTTGAGGATGCCGGTACCGGACAGATCCAGTGTGCCGGTCAAGGTCTGAGGCTCAGTGGAGGCGGCATCATAGACCTCTTCGCTCCACGCCACGGGGAAGCGGAGGGTGGTGCCGTCGGACAGGGCAACTACGGCGCACGCAGGCAGCTCCAGATCGTTAAACGCGGTGTTGAGCCGACCGTAGGCCACGGAAGGCATTACGGTCTCCACCACCACATCTTCAGGCTCGCCCGGCTCAGTGGGATCCAGGTAGCGGGTACCGGTGACCTCCAGCTCGTTCAGGCCGATGGAGTGGCCGAAAGCGCTCTGGTTGATACTGGTGAAGTAGAGACGCAGGTAACGAGTACCCTCCGGAATGGCGGCTTCAAAGTTAGTCAGGGCATCGGTGCGGCCGTCGCCGCTCATACCGGTGTAGGTTCCGATGGTGGTCCAGCAGCTGGCGTCCTTAGCATTCTGGCCCTCAAAGGCGCTCTCATCGCTTACCGTACCTACATTGACAGTGCTGTAGTCGGTGGGTACAAAGTCAGAACCGGCCACTTGTACCACATAGTCGCTGGGCCATACCTTGGCATAATAGCTGGAGGAAACCTCAGTGATGTCGCACACATCCTCGCCCAGATCCACCACGATCCAGGAGTCGGCGGTGTCATCGACCTTCATCTTGTTGCCGCTCCAGCGAGTGTCAAGTTTACCGTCCACAGCATCAGCGGCGAAGGTCTGATGATTGACCTCAAGGCCGGAAGCATAGACAAGATGCTCCAGAGCCAGGTTCTCCTCTTCGCCGGCCGTCGTTACAGCGTCAGAAGACGTGTCAACGGGGTCGTTTACGGTGACGGTAGCGCTCAAAGCAAAGCCGCCGGGGTTGGACAGACCGCCGGAGAGGTCATAAGACCCAGTAAAGGTATACTGGCCGGCGGTATCAGCCTCGTAGTTGTCGCAGGTCCAGGTCACGGGGATCGTGACAGTATTGCCGCCGCTGAGCACAACGTCCGCCTGGAAGGGCAGACCCACCTTATCAATGGGGGTACCGTTGGGCACAGAGATGACGAGGGGAGTGGTATCGGCTTCGTAGATGGCGGGGAAACGCAGGGGAGCGGTGCCCACAGGCACTTCCGCGGCGGTGCCGCCTTCTGCCAGGATCAGCTCAGCGATGGCGGGCGCGGTACCGGGTTCCCAATTCAGGCGGACGCCCAGCAGGGGGCCGTAGCCTGCGGTGGGGAAGGTGTTGACGCCCTTATCCAGAACGCCCACGGTGATCCACTGCTCCTCCAGGTTCTGGACCTGGACCTCAGCGCCGCAGATGGCGGAGGGATCCTGGAGGATGGAGAGTTTTTCATAAGTCTTGGGTTCGGAGATCAGGTACT
Source organism: Flavonifractor sp. An112 (assembly GCF_904377885.1). Lineage (NCBI taxonomy): Bacteria > Bacillati > Bacillota > Clostridia > Eubacteriales > Oscillospiraceae > Flavonifractor > Flavonifractor sp. An112. The sequence continues at coordinate 2,229 of NZ_CAJFGT010000011.1, forward strand.
GCAGGTAGCCGCCTTCCTCGTCCACCTGATCCAGGGTGAAGAAGGTGGACAGCTTGCCGTCCACAATGAGGTCGAACTCTCCCTCGGGGGTTCCGGAGAAGCCGCCGGAGGGACCGTCCTGGTCCAGGTTCTTGTTGACCTCCAGCTCGTTCATCTTGATCCAGCCTGCGGCGGTCAGGGTGATCTCAATCTTGATGTAGCGGCCGGACACGCCGTTGCCGTTGCAGGCATAGTAGCGATAGGGCGGATCCATCTCGGAATTATCAGTAAAGTTGCCGATCACGGTCCAGCTGCCGTTGGGATCGCTGCCGTCGCTGACGCTGATACTGGTAAAGCGGGGGTGGTCGCCCTGCTCGGGGAAGAACAGAGTCACATCGTACACAGGCTGCTTGGCGCCCATGTCAAAGATGATATACTGGCCTTCCGTCTGTTTGGCGTCGGTCCATGCCAGGCTGCTGCGGTTGCCGTCCACAATATTGTTCCAGGAACCTTGGTAGAGGCCCATATTGGTGGACTCGTAAGAAAGGTCGGTCTTGATGAAGGCGGCCTTGGCGGAGACGGAGGGCAGGTCCCCGGTAACAGGGGTACCGCTGTTGTTCACCAGACGTATATAGCGCATGGTAGCGTCGCTCTCGGGGGCGCCGTCGGTCCAGATCACCCCGTTGGCGGAGTACTGGAGGGTAAGGCCTTCGGGCAGAGCGCCGTCCAAAGTAATCTCGCTGACACCCATGATCTCGGGCAGGCGGATACCCACATATTCACGGTTGGCCAGAGTGACGCCGGGCATGGCGGACATGGTGTAGTAGCCGCCGTCCTCGATCACGGTGCCGGTCAGTTCGGTGTTGGTGTAGAAAAGACCCTTTTCTGTCTCAGAATCGCCGGCGGTCTCCACGGTAAACTCGCGTACGTCGGTCCAGAAATCCGGCTTATTGCCGTAGCCGGTCTCCAGCAGGCGCAGGCGCACATAACGGGCGGCCAGGGAGAGACCGGATACCTGAATGTCATGGGAATTGACCTTCTCGGTCAGCGCGGTCCAGTGCTGGCCGTCCACGGAGCACTCCAGCACGGCTTTGTGGAAGTAGTCGTGATAGCTGTCGGTTTTGCCCTGAAGCACATGAACGGAGTGAAGCTCCTTCACCGCGCCCAGGTCGATGCCGAAGTAGTCGCCGGCCTTCTGGTTGACGCTGAAGGAGGCGTACGTGCTGGGTTTGCCGTCAAACATCTTATCGGACTCGGCGCTGGCCACCATCTCCCTGCCGCCCAGAACGGCGTAGAAGGTAGGCTCTTTGTTCAGCCCGCCGGGGTTGAGCAGCGGTACGATCTCGTCGGTCACATAGTCCATCAGATCGGTGGCGAAGGGCTCGAGATACCGGCTGCCGGCCTTGGCGGTTACGGTATCATAATTGGGGGTTTTGTAGTTGTCCCACTCGTCCAGGCCGATACCGGCGGCGGAATAGGCGGTCCAGGCGCCGTCCAGATCGCCGTTGTTGATGGCGATAGCAGCCTCGATCCCGCTCTTGGAGGCGTTGACGACGCCCACCAGGGAGTTGAGCCAGGGAGTCAGTTCTGCCACCAGGTTCTTATTGGCACAATCAGCCTGGAAAATCTCTACGGACGAAAGAATGTGGTCAAACTCAGCCAGAAGGGCCACAATCTCAGGGTCATCTGCCTTGGCTGTGCCGGCCAGGACCTTGGCCTGGACAGAATCCAGAGTGTCCTTCAAGTACTCAGACTCAGGGAAGCCCTGGGGCACACGACCGGAGTCGGGGCAGTTGGACACGTTGCGGGCAATGGTCAGATAGGCGTCATAGACCTCGGGCTGAAGGTACTTGAAGCAGTCCTCCCAGAGGGTGTCCATATAGCTGGTGTAGTTGTCCCGGTTCCAGCCCCAGGAGAACATCTGGAAGTAGGCCACCTTGTTGGCCTCCGGGTAGTCCACGGGGTTACAGATGATACCGGCCTGTCCGGTGATGTTGTCGGCATCGGCCAGGTAGTGGCTGCTGACGCCCAGATAGATGCCGGCCTTGTCGTGCTCGGAGCAGGGATAGTTCAGCCAGGTCACGGGATAGTGCTCGGACTTTTCATAAGGCCAGCTGATGTTCTCCTGTGTAATGGGGGAGTTGACGTCGGAGCCGGTCCAGTAGATGTAGATATCCTTGTCCAGACCAGCGCTCTTCAGATCAACCAGCTCGGCGCCATTACCTGCCCAGCCAACATTATAGCCCTTGGGGCAGTAGACGAGGGGACGACAGTCACCCTTGGACTTGAGCCAGGCGTTAATATCGTTGAGGAGCTTGGCCTGAGTAGCGGGTACGCCGCTGTTGTAGTCATCGTTCAGGATGTGGAAGCTGCGTACGCCTACATCGTACAGCTGCTGGAACTTGGCCTTTAGCTTTTCGAGATTCTGGGCATAGAGTTCATCACTAATCGTGGTGTCTCTCTGCCCCAGCACCATACCAATGCCAATGTGGACAGACCAGGTGTACTCCACATGCATTTCCTTGCCGACTTCAACCAGGTGCTTGATCTGATCCAGCTCTTCCTGGGGATAGGGCTTGTCCCAGTTTGCACCATGATAGGGATCTGTCTTGGACGCGAAGACATAGATATTGCCCTTCACATCCCGGATGGAGCGGATCTGGCTCTCGCGGCCCTCATAGGTATGGCCTCCATAGAAGCCCTCGATAAAGCCGCGGAAGATGGTGTTGGAATAGTCCTCGATCACTACGGGCAGGAATTTATTGCCGTAAAAGGAGGTAAACATCATCTGCAGGGTGGACACACCATAATAGACGGCATCCACGTTCTGACCCTGGATGGTGATGATGCCGTTGGGATTGGTATCGGCATCGGCACGCAGCAGATAGGAGTCATACTTGTGGACGGTACCGGGCTCATTGGCCGGATTGAACAGGTCGGGGTAAGCTTTCGGCTCGCCCGCCTGACCGTCTACCAGGGTGTTTTCGCCCTTGATGCCCAGCAGAATGTTGGTTTTGGAGGGATCCAGAGTGGCGCTCACGACCATGGTGCGGTCAAAGCGGGTCAGGATCTCTTTCAAAAAGTCTACGGTGTACTGGTCTACATTGGTACTCTTTACCACGTTGACCTCTTTGGTCATGGTAAAAGAGCCGGTTCCGTACTCCACGGAGTGGGGCACGGGATAGATCTCATAGGCGTTGGGATCTTCTGAGTATCCCTCCGAGAGATCTACCGCCGGGGGAGGCAATGTGAGCTCAGTTTCTGCTGCTGCCGTTGGCAGTGGGCCTGTAAGCCCCAAAGCCAGCGCCAGAGTAAGCAGCAGGCTGAGGGCTCTGCCCATTTGTTTTTTCATCCTACTTCCTCCTTTTCTAATCTACAAAAATCCTCGTCAGTGGTATGGCGGGGACTATTGCCTGGTTTGCTTGTGCACTATAGCCAAAAAATCCCATTATTTTATATTGGTAGTTTTATATTGGTAGTTTTATATTACTCCATATACTTCCGATCAGGAAAGTATGAAATTTTATCATACTTTAATAACAGCGATATACCAGCGATGGCCGGGGACAATGTCCCCGGCCATCGCCTGGAAAAGAAGTAAAGAAATATGGGTGGTCTTACGCGGTCAAAAAACGCATGAGAATAGTGGCAACCTCAGAGCGGGTGGCGGTGCCGGTGGGATCCAGCTTGCCGCCATCTTTGCCGGTGATCAGCTCAGCGCCAACCGCCCAGGTCATGCCGTCGGCCGCCCAGGTGGACACGGCGCTGCCATCGGTGAAGGTGGTCAGGTCGCCCTTGGCGGACACGTCATACTCCTTGTACTCGGCATAGCGGTACAGGATGGTGGCCAGCTGCTCGCGGGTTACGGTGTCGTTGGGAGCAAACACGGTGTCGCTGTAGCCCTTGACGATGCCTTTGGAGGTAGCCCAGTTCACAGCGTCGGTGTACCACACGCCGCTCTCCACGTCGGTGAAGGACAGGGTGGCGTCGGTCTCAGGCTGGCCCTCCAGCCGCCACAGGATGGTGACGACCATGGCACGGTTGGTGGTCATGAGGGGGGCGAAGGTGGTGGAGGAAGTACCGTCCATCAGCTTGTTGTCGTAGACGTGCTTCACGGCCTCATAGAACCAGTCGTCGGCCTCCACGTCGGTGAAGGGCAGGCCGGTGTCCACGGGGGTGTCGTCCTCCACAAAGGAAGCTTCCACGGTGACGGCGGAGGCGGGCATGGTAAAGGTGTACTTGCCGTCGCCCTTGTCGGTGAGCTTCAGTTCATTGCCGTTCTTATCGGTGACGGTGATGGTATCCAGCTTGTAGCCCTCGTCAGGCTTCACGGTCAGGGTGACGGTGAGGCCCTTGGGGGCGCGGGTGCGGCTGGAAGTCACAGTGCCGTTGTCGCTGTCCTCCACGGTGATAGCGTAGGAGGTGGAAGGCGTAGTAGCGTTCTCCAGAGCCTGCATGGCCTCCTCCAGAGCGGCCACGGCAGCGGTCACCTCTTCAATGGTGGCCAGAGGACTGTTGTTCAGAGCGCGGGCATAGACCACAGCCTGGAACAGGTCGCCTTCCAACCCGGTGCTGGTAAAGTCCAGTCCCTTTTCGGTCACGATTTCCTCTGCCTTGGCCAGCAGATCGTTGAGAGCAGTTTTGTCCACCGTCTGGCAAACCAGGAATTCCTGGATGTCATAGCGGCTGCCGTTGAAGGCCACGCCCTGGAATTTTACATAGCGGGCGCTGACGGGGTCAAAGGAACCGTGGCTTACGCCGTTTTCGTCCCGGTCGGAAGCGCTGCCGGTGTAGACCACATCCCAGGTCTCGCCGTCCATAGAGGTTTCGATCTGGTACTCTCTGGCATAGTTGCTGCCCTTCCACTGGATGAGGGTCTGGTCGATGAGCCGCTCCTGGCCCAGATCCACCAGCAGGTAGCTGTCCGCGGCAAAGCCGTACCAGGTGGAGTGGATCTCAGAGTTCTTGTTGGTGTCACCGGAGACGGTCTTATTTACATAGTCAAAACCGTCGCCGTCCACTGCCTTAGCCGCATAGTAGATTCGGTTGATGGCCTGATCCTGAGCGGGCTTCTGATAGCTGGTGGAGCTGGCATCCTGAGCAACGTTTACCAGGTTGTCACCCTCCAGCAGCCCGGCCTCGGCGGCCACCTCCTCGGCGGAGAGGGCCTTATTGTAGACCTTCAGACCGGACAGACTGCCGTAGAAGTTTTCGCCGATCTGCTCCAGCGGCAGGACGAAGGAGGAGTAGATGGAATTCATGTACTTGGGCGGATAGGAGGCACCCTCGCTCTTGATGGACAGGAAGGTCACGAGCTGTCCGTCCACATAGAGCTTCATGCCGTGCATGGTGCCCACCAGGGTAATATTGACCTCCTGGTCGGCGGGGAGCTTGTACCCCAGGTCGCGGATGTAGTAGTTGACGTCGGCGCTTACGTTGCCGTTGTGACCCACCAGCTGGAGCCGTCCGTCATAGCCGGAGAGCAGGTTAGCGTCGTTGGTGGCGTCATTGTCTCCGTAAGCGGCGGCAGAGGCATCAATGTCCGCCTGGGTAAGGGTCACGTCAAAGGAGACGGTGAAGGGATAGCCTACGCTGCCCAGACCGGTCTCCATCAGGGTATTGCCGTCAAAGGTGAGCACGCCGTCCTTGACAGTGCCGCCGGTAAGCGCGGCGTTATAGCCGTTGCCGCTGGCATCATAGACGGTCTTGCCGTCGGCGGATACGTTGTTGAAGTCATAGTCCACAACCAGGGAGGACTTGGTATCCACATCCATGGCGATGCCGGTGCCGGGGCCCTCAGCCAGGTCGTTGGAGCGCAGCTCAAACTCCTGGAAGGTGTCGTCGGTGTCGCTGCCCCAGCACTTCTCGCTGGTCACGGGGATGGCGCGCATAATGCGCTGATGGAGGTCCAGTTCGATGATGCCCTCGGAGCTTTCGTCGCCCCACAGGCAGGTGGTGCCGCCCAGCAGGTTGGGCTCGCCCTTGAGCAGATTGCCTTTGGTAAAGACGGTGGGGTCCCAGCTGTTGTAGATGTACTCGGCATTGACCACATCCCGGCGTTCCCGGGCGGGGTTGCCGTACATAAAGGCGTCCTCGTCATTGATGATCTGGAAGCCCTGAGCGGCCCGCTTGATGGGGTCGTCGTTGCCGGAGCTCCACATATCGATCTGATAGTTCTCGGGACCCAGAGCCTCTACCTCTTTATCGGTGAGCTGCATCCGGTTGAAGGAGGCCCACACACGGACCTTCTCTTTGCCGTTGTCCATGACCGTCTGGCGCATGGTTTCCATGAAGTCGATGAAGCCTTCCTTGGTGCCGGGTCTGTTGTGGTCCCAGTACTCATCGCAGCCGATGTGGACAACATCGCCCTGGAATACGGGGTCATCCCCGCGGGTGTACTCATCCCACAGAGTCTGGGCGAATCTCTTTGCAATGGGCGCCTTATCCGGGTCGGTCAGATTCAGCAATTCCTTTTCGGTGGGATTGCTGATGTCCACACCGTTGCCCTTTTCACCCAGCCACTCAATGCCGTCCGGATTTTCCTGGGCATAGCGGATGTAGACCAGGGAGTGACCGGGCATATCCAGCTCGCTGATGATCTGGACACCCAAGTCCTTGCTGTCCTTCTGGAACTGGATCCATTCCTCCTGGGTATAGAAGGGCACCTCGTAGACGTCCTCGTAATAATTGTAGGCGGTCAGGTCGGGGCCTAGGCTGGATTTGCGGATTTCGGCGCCCAGACTGGGGAACTCCTTGCTCTCCAGGCGGTGGAAGCCCTCATAGTCCTCGGGATGGCTGTTGGCGCTGCCGTCCTTGACGGAACGGTTGTCCGCCAGATGGACGTGGAACTCATTCATCTTGTACCACAGCAGGATCTTGCTGTAGTCCTCCAGCAGGTCCAGCCGGTAGGGGGTACGGGCCACATCCAGGAATAGGCCGCGCACCTCATAAGCCGGGAAGTCCCGGATGACGCCCATGGGGATGGAGACATGGTCCTCCGCCAGCCACAGCATCTGCTCGGCAGAGATGGTGCCGTACAGGGCGCCGGTATAGGTGGAGCTGTAGATCTTCAGGCCGTTCTCATCGGTGACCAGGACATAGCCTTCCTTGCCGGTCTGGTACACATCCTGGGTTTGGGATTCGATGTAGATGTCGTTGGGGCCGGCGGTGGTGCCGGTCTCCACGGTCAGGGTGATGCCGCTGATCTCCTTTACATCTTCCGCCATGTTGTCGGCCACTTTGTCCAGACCCACATTGGCGGTGTCGTTGAGCACGATCTTGGAGCTGGTGGTCAGGGTAAAACTGCCGTCATAGCCAAACCACTCCTGCACGGAGGGGACGATGCCCGGCTTGGCATTGGAGCCACGGGTCTCAAACCAGTCGGTTCCGGCGTAGGCGGCGCTGCCGCTGTGATCGGGGATGGTCACATTGATGTTTTTCCGCGCGGTGTCCTCCGGATCGGTATCACTGCTCATCTCCAGCAGCAGGGCTACCTCCCGCTGGCCGATGTTAGTGCCCAGAATGGTGCCGTCATTGGCTACGACCTGCTCCAGCTCGCTGCCAACGACCTTCAGGGTAAATCCGTCGGCCACTTCCGGCAGCGGGATCTGGGTATCGGAGGGGCCGACCTCAGGCAGAGAGGCGATCTTGTCCAGCTCCGAATCGGCATCCACGGGAGGCACATAAACATTGCCCTGGATGGAGATATCGTCATAGTAGCCGGGAGCAACGCCGGCCGGATTGGTCCAGTCATCGCCAAAGGTCAGCTTGTCGAAGGATGTGATATCGGTGGCGGTGTTGATCAGCTTCCCATCAATATACATCTTCATGCTCTTGCCGTCGGAGCAATCCCATTTGAACTCGTGCCAGCCCTCAGAGCGGGCCACTCCGGTGGCCTTATAGTTACCCGCGCCGGGATAGCGCATCATGTACTGATTGGCATTCTGCTTGCTGTTAATGCCGATGCCCGCCATCTTGCCCGGCGCATCGGAGCTTTCCACAAAGGCCACATGGAGGGTCACACCGGACGTAGTCTTCATGGTATCGTAGTACCATACCGTAATGACGCCGTTGAGAACCTCATCGTTGGACCAGACCAGCGCGGTTTGCTCTGCACCGGCAGAAAAGCTGTTGCCGCCGCCCTGCGTGTGGTTCTGGTCGGCGCTGGTTTCCGCTGTGGCATATTTTTTGGTCCAGTGGGAATCGATCCCATCCTCAAAATCGTCCAGGAATTCCACATCCCAGGTAACCTGAGGAGCGGCAGCGGTGGTAAAGGAAATGCTGGCGGCAGTGGAGCGATTGCCTGCCCCGTCCAGCGCCACGACCTTTGCCGTATACTCAGTCTCAGAGGCCAGGCCGGTCAGGGTAAAGGAGGTTGCTACTGTGTTGCCTCTGGGGTCAGTCTCGTCCCCCACATACACGTCGTAGCCGGTCACACCCACGTTATCTGTAGCCGCGGTCCAGGTCAGCACGGCACCGTCGCTGGTGGGCTTGGCGGTGAGACCGGTGGGAGCGGTGGGAGCCTCTTCATCCAGTTTTACAGGCCCATAGATTTCAATTTCCTTTAGATTGACATTGACGCCGGGGGCCTGTGCGTTTACCTTCTCGCAGTAAAAACGTACATACCGGTCTACTGTTGTGGCGGTAAGCTTGGGATTGCTTTCAGTGGTGATGGTGTCCACATTGGCGGCGGTAGCTGGATTGGTGTTGCCGCTCTCATCGGCGATGGTCTGACCATCCGCGTTTTCGACTGCCCCATTAAAGGAGCCACGCTCCACACGCACGATGGTTTTCCAGTCCTTGGAATCCGGGCCGCCGGTAGGAGAAGTCTGGATCTCATACACCATGGGCCAGACCTTCATGTTGTAATACAACTTGATAGAGCTGATGTCGTGGGTTCCTTCACCCAGATCGACCTGAAACCACTGATGCGTCTGCTCGGCGGTATCATCAACCGTGCCCGAAGTTTTCATGACGCCGGAGGCCCATTGTTTGTCGAATTTTCCATCCACGGCGAGGCCGGCGGTGGTTCCATCACCATCCTCAGAGGATAGTACAGGCCGGCCCAAGGCCAAATTGCCTGTTTGTGTCGTCCCTTCTGCTTGCGTGAAATGGACGTCTTCGTTTTGTGTTGATCCGTCAGCTGGCGCTGCCATTGCAGAGAACGGCAGACAGCCTGTCAGCATAAGTAAGACCAACAGTGTGCTGAGGATTCGTTTGCTTGCGGTATACTTCATTTGTAGTTTCCCTCCCTGGTTATAGACCTCCTGGTCTATATTTTAGAGAGACACTTTTGGGGTTGCAAGTATGATTTTTTGTCATACCTTTTTGAAATATTGAAACTTTTTTCGGTATGTAGTATAATATAAAAAAGTTTTTCTTTCATAAGCCGCTACCAGCGGAAGGAGTGATACAGCATGACCCAGGAAGAGCGCCGGAGCCAGATGAGAGAGCGGATTATAGCAGCGGCCTGCCATGAATTTGGGAGTAGGAGCTATGAAGCGGCCTCTGTCAATCGTATTTGTCAGCAGGGGGAGTTCTCCAAAGGCGTTTTGTACCATTATTATTCCAGCAAGGACGCGCTGTTTCTGGGCTGTGTAGACCATAGCTTTCAGAGAATGACCGGCTATTGCAGGGAACACTTGCCGGATTCGGCCCCCGTTACCTGGGAGACTGTTCTCTACTACTTTCAGTGCCGGCACGACTTTTTCCTGGCCTATCCGGATTTGCAAGGGGTGGTTTCTCTTGCCTTGACAAATCCGCCTGCCCATCTTGCGGAAGAGGTTACCCGCCTGAAGCAGCCCTTTGATCAGCTCAATTACCAACTGCTGGACGGCTATTTGAATGTTCAGAAAAAGGTGGCGGGGATTCCGCTGGCGGATATGCTTGCGCTGATGGAGTTCTATCAATCCTACTGCAATAGTTGCAGCCAGATGAGAGAGGCAGCGGCCCAGGGGATAGAGGCTTGTGAGGAATTGCGGAAAACTTATCTGGATGCGTTTTTGCATGGCGTGATCCGTGACAGCGACTCCTCCGCCCAACCGGCGGACTGATTGCGCTACAAAAAAGAGGCTCTGCCCATCCATAGGGGCAGAGCCTCTTTTTGCATTTTTTACACGGCAGGCCGGTACATCCAGCCGGACTGCTGGGCGGTGTTGGAGCTGGTGCCGCTGAGATCCGTGGTCTGGGTCATCAGCTGGGCGATCAGATCCGCCACGTCGGAGATGGGGATGGCGTAGCCCATGCCCTCCACGTCGGTGTCGGAGAGCTTGGCGGTGTTGATGCCGATGAGTTCTCCGTCCAGATTCAGCAGCGCTCCGCCGCTGTTGCCGGGGTTGATGGCGGCATCGGTCTGGATGTAGGTGGAGGTGGTGCCGTTTTCATTGGTGAGACTGCGGTTCAGCGCGCTGACGATGCCGGTGGTCACGGACTGGCCGTAGCCCAGAGCGTTGCCGATGGCCACCACCTGCTCGCCCACCTCCAGCGCGTCGGAGTCGCCCACGGCGATGACCGCGATCTGGGAGAGGGTGTCATTGGATAGGTCGGACAGGGCTACCTTGAGTACCGCCAGATCGGCCTCCTCGTCGGCGCCGCACAGCTGGGCCTCATATACGGCGTTGTCCACAAAACTCACCGACAGGGTGGTGGCATTCTCCACCACATGGGCGTTGGTAACAATGTAGAGGTAGGTTCCGTCATTGGCGATGATCACGCCTGAGCCGCAGCTGGTGGTCTCCTGCAGCTGGGCCTGTCCCCCGTTGGGGCCAAAGCGGTTGAAATAGCTGCGTACCTCCTGTACGGAAATATTGGTAATGGCTACCACACTGGGCAGAGCTGCGGCGGCAATGTCCGACACGTCCATACCGTACCGGGTGGAGGAGTAGGAGGTGCTGGCCAGACTGGTCACTACCGTGCCCGAGGAGGCAGCGGCTGTGCCGCTGTCGGTGCCCTCAGCCTGGGGCAGCAGCCGCCCCACGCCATAGAAGGCGCCGGCGGCCACCCCACCGAACAGGGCGGCGCTGAGTACCAGGCAGGCCAGCCGCCGGAACGGCCGGGGTCTATTTCGCTTGTTGCGGGGGTGGGGAGGATCGGTTCCATGGGGGTATATCTGACATCCATCGATAAGACTCCTTTCCTGTTTCACGGGGTGTTTCAGTTTCTGTGTTCAGGATAAGGGGTCAAACCTAATTGGAGTTAAAAATCCGAAAAAATCAGGCCGGCAGACTGACCACAATGGACAGGGTGGTTTTCTCCGGACCTTCCGCCCGGATTTTTCCCTTGTGAGCCTGCACGATACTGCGGGCAATGGACAGGCCCAGGCCGTAGCCGCCGGTCTGGCTGCTGCGGGACTGGTCGGTGCGGTAAAAGCGGTCAAAGAGATGGGGCAGCTTGTCCCGCTCCAACGGCTGGGCGGTGGTGTTGGATACCGTCAGGATCAGATTGCGGCCCTGCCGCTCCAGCTTCAGCGCCAGACGGCCTCCGGCGGGGGAATACTTCAGGGCGTTGTCCAGCAGGATGGACAGCAGCTGGCGGATGGCCTTCTCGTCCCCGGTAAAGGAGAGCATGGGCTGGATATGGAGGGACAGATCCTTGTTCTGGCTTTTGGCAGGGGCCAGGAAGGACTGGGCCATCTCCTCGGCTACGTCGGAGAGAGGAAACTCGATGCATTGCAGTTTGGGCTGTTCCTCCTCCATCCGGGAGAGGTAGATGAGGTCGTTGGTCAGACCGGTCAGCCGCTGGGCCTGACGGCGGATGTCGGCCAGCCACTGGTTCTCGCCGCATTCCATCTCTGCCAGATCCGCGTCGGCGCTGATGATGGTCATGGGGGTTTTCAGCTCGTGGCCGGCGTCGGTGATGAACTGCTTCTGCTTTTCATAACTCTCCGCCATGGGGCGGACGATCCGGCTGGACAGGATGAGCAGCAGCACCAGCACCGCGCCCAGCCCCACCAGGGCCAGCGTTACACTGGCCAGCAGGGTGGTGCGGAAGGAGGACAGGCTCCGGCCACAGTCCAGAAAGATGGCCCGGCTGCCCAGCTCGTCGGTCTGGACCAGATAGCGGTAATTCCCCCAGAAGCCGGAGGTGTGCCCGGAGGCCAGCGCGGCCTGGGCGTAGGCCGCTGCCTCCTGGTCGTCCACCGCCGCGATCTGCCCTGTATCGGTCTGGAGCACCTGCCCGTCCGTTCCCAGCAGGACAGAGAAGAAACGGGACTCATAGGGGGTCTCCGGCGAGATGCCCCGCTGGCCAAAGAAGTCCTTTTTCCCGCCGGGCAGGCTGTCCGGGGGAAGGTCGCCGGAGGGGGTCTCCCCCTGTCCCGGATGATTCTTGGGGAAAGCCCCGTCGTTGGCGTCCAGCAGGGCCAGCACGGCGTCGGCGTCGGATACCACCTTATGATAGCTCATCAAATTGACTCCGCCCAGGATTACCAGCAGCACAAGGGCCAGGGAGAGCATACAGGCGGCAATAAGCTTGCGGCGCAGGCGTTTGATCATGACTGTTCCTCCAGCGCATAGCCCGCGTTCCGGGTGGCCTTGATCTGGATGTTGGCCTTGAGGGCGGTCAGCTTTTTCCGCAGGTAGGAGATGTACACCCACACCACGTTCAGTTCCACATCGCTGTCATAACCCCAGATTCGCTCCAGAAAACGCTCGGAGGGAATAAGCTGCCGGGGGTTGCGCAGCAGCAGCTCCATCATCTGATATTCCTTGTTGGCCAGGCGGAAGCTGCCGTGGGGGGAGGAGAGCTCGAAGGTGGCCTGATCCAGGGTGATGTTGCCCAGGGTGAGGCGGCTGGTCACCTGGCCCCCGGCCTGACTGCGGGTCATGGCCCGGATGCGGGCCATCAGCTCGGCGGTGGAGAAGGGCTTGGTCAGGTAGTCGTTGGCCCCCATATCCAGACCGGTCACCTTGTCCTCCACCTCCGACTTGGCGGTGAGCAGCAGCACCGGAATGGGATTGCCCCCCTCCCGCAGCCGCCGCAGCACCTCCAGACCGTCCAGCTTGGGCATCATGATGTCCAGGACCAGGGCGTCGTAGTTGCCCGCCTCCAGGTAGGCCAATGCCTCCTCGCCGTCGTATACCGCATCCACAGAGTAGTTGTTTTTCTCCAGCAGGGCAGCCACCGCCCGGGACAGGGAGTGTTCATCCTCTGCCAGTAAAATACGCATCTTTATCGCCCCTTCTGTTTCTATAGTAACGCCAGCATACCCCGGCGGCCTTAACTCTAATTAAAAGGATAGCACCGGGAGAAAATCTTGTCAGTAAAAAATTGTTTTGTTTTTAAGTTCAGTTAGGGCTGCGTTTTTACACTGAGTTTACCCTATCCCAACAAGGAGGTAGATCTCAGTGAAAACCAAGACGGTTTTTCAGCGCTATGAACTGAAATATCTCATGACCTGCCGGCAGCAGCAGGCCGTTCTGGTCGCCATGGCGGAGCACATGGTGCCCGATGAATACAGTCACAGCTCCATCCGTAACCTTTATCTGGATACCCCTGACTACCGGCTCATCCGCCGCAGCCTGGAGAAGCCGGTCTATAAGGAGAAGCTCCGGGTACGCAGCTATGGCCGGGCGGGAGAGACCGGGTCGGTCTTTGTGGAACTGAAGAAGAAGTACCGCTCTGTGGTGTACAAGCGGCGCATCTCCATGCCCCAGGACCGGGCCCTGAGGTGCCTGGCGGGGGCGGACTTCTGGCCGGATACCCAGATCGGGCGGGAGCTGGCCTACGCTGTGGAATTTTATCAGACCCTGTACCCCGCTGTGTTCCTCTCCTACGAGCGGGATTCCTACCGCGGGATGGAGGACCCTGACTTTCGGGTGACCTTTGACGAAGCCATCCGCTACCGCCGGGAGGCGCTCACCCTGGACTCCGACCCCTGGGGCAGGGCCCTCCTGCCGGCGGGCTGGGTGCTGATGGAGGCGAAGGTGGCGGGAGGACTTCCACTGTGGATGGCCCGTGTGCTGTCCGAGCAGGGGATCTTCAAAACCTCCTTTTCCAAGTATGGCGCCGCCTATCAGGACCTGATGGGGGCGGGGCAGAGAGGAGAGAGAAAGTATGCTTGATACGCTGTTTCAGGGCCTGTTTGATACTGCCCTTACCGACACCATCGCCCCCGGCAAATTTCTGCTGTGCGTGGGGGTATCCCTGCTGCTGGGGCTGATGCTGTGCGCTATGACTCTGTGGCGGTCCCGGTTCAGCCGGAGCCTGACCGTTACCTTGGCCATTTTGCCCGCTGTGGTGTGTGTGGTCATTTTGATGGTCAATGGCAACGTGGGTACCGGTGTGGCGGTGGCCGGGGCCTTCAACCTGGTGCGCTTCCGCTCTGCCCCCGGCTCCGCCCGGGAGATCGGGGCCCTCTTCGTGGCCATGGGGACCGGCCTTATCACCGGCATGGGCTACCTGGCCTACGGGGCCCTGTTTACCCTGATTCTGGGGGCGGCCATGATGCTCTACAATGCCGTCAGCCTCCGGCCCGGAACGGGAGGCTCCACCGAGCGCACCCTCCACATCACCATTCCGGAGGATCTGGACTATGCGGGTGTATTCGACCCCATCCTGCGCCAGTACGCCCGCCGGTACACCCTGACCCAGGTCAAGACCACCAACATGGGCAGCCTGTTCAAGCTGACCTACGACCTGACTCTGAAGGACCGGAACCAGGAAAAAGCCTTTATCGACCAGCTGCGCCTGCGCAATGGAAACCTGGAGATCGCTCTGGGCCACCAGGACAGCACTGCAGCCACCCTGTAAAAAGGAGATGAATCTGCTATGAAGCGAACAAAACGAGGATTGACTGCAGCTGCGCTGTGTGCCCTTGTGACACTCAGCGGCTGTCAAAGCCAGTCTGCCAGCCAAGCAACCCCGGTGCCGGAGACCACCGCCGCCCAGCAGGAGACGGCCACAGCCGTTTCCGCTGCCGGCACTTCCGACCTCTTCAGCGACCGGGATCTGGCGGGCACCTATGACGAGAGCCAGGCCGTTCAGATCCAGCTCAACGGGGACAGCGCGGCGTGCGACTCCGCTGCCGTCACCATCCAGAACGGCCAGATCACCATCGGGGCAGAGGGGGTCTACCTTATTTCCGGCACCCTCACCGACGGCCAGATCATTGTAAACGCCGGCGACACCGATAAGGTGCAGCTGGTACTGGCGGGAGCGGATATCACCAGCAGCACCTCCGCCGCCATTTACGCCCTGGAGGCGGATAAGGTCTTTGTGACCCTGGCGGAGGGAACGGAAAATACCCTGACCAACGGCGGAGAGTATATCGCCATTGACGACAACAACATCGACGCCGTCATTTTTGCCAAGACCGATCTGACCCTCAACGGCTCGGGCAGCCTGACCATCAACGCCCAGGCGGGCCACGGAGTGGTATCCAAGGACGACCTGGTGATCACCGGGGGCAGCTATACCATTACCGCAGCCAGTCACGGCCTGTCCGGCAAGGACAGCATAGCCATTGCCGCCGGAACCTTTACCATTACCTCGGGGAAGGACGGCATTCATGCGGAAAACAGCGATGACCTCACCCTGGGCACCCTCTATATTGCCGACGGCAGCTTTTCCATCCATGCCCAGGGAGATGGAGTCAGTGCCCAGGGCGCGCTCCAGATCGACGGCGGTACCTTTGATCTGACTACCGGCGAGGGAAGCGCCAGCGTTACGTTCACCACCGACGACACCTTTGACCGGGGCGGCGGGTGGACGGAGCAGACCCAGACCACCACGGAGGAGGACACCACCAGCCAGAAAGGCATTAAGGGGGAGAGTACCTTCACCATCAACGGCGGCACCTTTACCGTGGATACGGTAGATGATTGCCTCCATGCCGGTGGGGATATGCTCCTTGCTGACGGCACCTTTACCCTGAACAGCGGAGACGACGCCGTCCACTGCGACGCCGCCCTCACCATCCAGAGCGGTACCTTCACCATTCCCTACTGCTATGAAGGCATTGAGGGCCTGTCCATCACCATTGAGGACGGTATTTTTGACATCGTCTCCAGCGATGACGGCCTCAACGCCGCCGGCGGGGCGGACAGCTCCGGCTTTGGTGGCTTCGGCGGACGGCCCCAGGATACCTTCGCCTCCGACTCCGACAGTTTTATCATCATCAATGGCGGCACATTTACCGTAACCTCTTCCGGTGACTGCATCGACTCCAACGGGGACCTGACCATCAACGGCGGTACGCTGACCCTCACTTTCAATGGCGCGGGAGACACCGCGCTGGACTGCGACGGTACCTATACCAACAACGGCGGCGACCTTACCACCAACGATGGCTCCGAGAGCAATCCGGGCCAGATGGGAGGCGGTATGGGCGGCGGTATGGGCGGACAGCGGCCTGACCGTCAGCAGTCCGGTACCCAGCAGGCTCCCGCCGGGACATAACGCAAAATCAACAAAATACAACATTCAGAAGGTATTTCTGTGAGTTACCGCAAACCTTTGGCGCTGTTTCTGAGCTGCGCCATAACGCTCTCCCTGTGTGCCTGCAGTCAGGCTGACAGTGGGGAACAGGAGAGTGAAGAGCCCCAGACCACCGCCGCCGTGGCCGATGTCCAGGAAAAGGCCTATATCGAAGAGACCCTGAACCTGGCCAACAACGCTGACCAGGCCTGGACCTATGATGCCGATGCCGACGCCTGGGTCATGTCCATCGTGTCGGCGGTGGCCTATCCGGAACTGCCCGATCAGCAGGGCGTGTCCGTCTGCGTCCCCGGGGCCTATGTCACCGGCATTGACACCGACGGCGACGGCTCCGCCGATGTGACCGGGGCAGACACCGGTCAGGATGCAGTCTCCGGCTGTCTGGTCATCGACTATGAGGCGGAGATCACCAGCACCAACGGTCAGACCTATACCGCCGCCACTGCTCCCGTCATCCTCAACACCGGCGCGGCGGGCTACGGTTCCCAGATGAACGCCCTGGCCGCCACCACCTATGCCGCGGAGGGTTATATCAATGTGGCCTGCGGCAACCGGGGCAAGCAGGATACCGTCACCGACGAAAACGGCGACACCTATTATACCGGCGACGCCCCCTCCTGTCTGGCCGACCAGAAGGCGGCCGCCCGCTTTATCCAGTACAACATCCTCCTGGGCAATCTGCCCGGCTGCGGGGAGTACCTGGTCTCCACCGGCGGCTCCGGCGGCGGGGCCCATGCCGTGATGTTTGCCGCCACCTCCGACAGCCCGGATTTCTATGACTATCAGATCGAGGCAGGCGCGGTGGGCGTCTATTACACCGAGGACGGAGGCTACTCCACCTCTGTTACCATTGACGGCACCGACTACCAGATCTCCGACGGGGCCTGGGGGTGCATTGCCTACAGCGCCATCACACCGCTTGCAGAGGCTGATATGGCTCTGGCTTTTGAATATTCTCTGGACGCCGATTACGACTTCTCCACGGAATTCCAGGCCCAGCTGGCGCAGTATCTGTCGGCGGCCTATATGGAGTATATCAATGCCCAGGAGCTTACCGTCAACGAGGCCGATGTGGGCTTTGACCTGAACGATGACGGCGACATGGAGGACACCATTGCCCTGACCATTCAGTATGACCCGGAGGCCTACCCTGAGACCAACGGCTATTACGGCACCTATCTGGATCTGTATCTGGCGGAATTTACCCAGAATCTCCAGTGGTATGTGGACAATCTGGACTACGCCTCCGACTGGACCTGGTTTGACGAGGAGGGTAATGCCCTCAGCGACGAGGAAGTGGCGGCTATGACCAGCCAGGACAAGGCGCAGGCCTTCCTGGAGGGCCGCTACGCCAAAGGCACCTCCGCCGGCGGCCCTGGAGGCGGCATGATGGGCGGCGGCCGTGGGGATCTGGGCCAACCTCCCGAGGGCCTGGAGGAGGGGCAGCTGCCGGAAGGCATCCAACCTGGCCAGGGCGGCGACGCCGGCAACCGGGAGATGATTGTAGGTACCCCCGATGCGGGCACTACCCAGGCCTCGGGCAGCACAGTGGATTCCAACAACTACGCCACCTATGAGGAGATGGTGGAGGCCTACCGGGCTGACATCGAGAGCATTCAGGCCGGAGATGAGTACGGCAACAACCTGGTGGAACTCTACAATCCCCTGAACTATATCGGAGCTGAGGACACGGAAGACCCCACCTGGGTCAAGATTCTGTGCGGCGCGGCGGAGGGCGACATCTCCATGTTCAACTCTCTGAATCTGCAGATCGCTATGCTGAACGCCGGTATTGACGCCGAACTCCAGTGGCAGTGGGACGGCGGTCATGTACCTTCCGAGGTGCTGGGAGACTCCTTCAGCCTGTATGTGGATCAGATGTACGGCCAGTATGTGGAGGGCGCGGCAACCGTCACCAAGGCTGAGGCCCAGCCCCAGACCACCAACGGTACCGCCACGGAGGCCAGCGGCACTGACCTGACCGGCTGGGTCAGCATGGAGAACGGCACGGTGTCTTTCTCTCTGGCCGACGCGGCCGCCTACCGCACGGCCGGAGCCAGCAAGGCCATGCCCGGCTTTGACGTGATCGATTACGGCCAGGAGGACTATGTGTTCGGTACGGCGGAGCAGGATGCCCGCCATTGGGACAGCGTGCTGCTGGATATCTTCGAGACCTATGCCGACGTGCTGGCACCCCTGTTTAACAACGGAATAGCCTCCTGACGAATGAGAATAAAAGCCATCCGCCGGAACAGAATACCCAGGAGGATGGCTTTTACAGAACAAAGAAAAAACCCTTGAAACCGTTTGGCTTCAAGGGTTTTATATGGTGGACGATACAGGACTTGAACCTGTGACCTCCCGCACGTCAAGCGGATGCTCTACCAGCTGAGCTAATCGTCCGAACAGCATGGACTATTATAGCGAAAATAAAAGAGCTTGTCAATACTTTTTTAAATTTCTCTTTTCAAGGCCGGAAAGTGCTGGTATACTGAGAAAAACGCCATAAACAAGGAGGAAATGGTATGGCAGGACGGGTGGTTCTCATTACCGGCGGCAGCCGGGGCATCGGCGCGGCGGCGGCCCGGCGGTTTGCCGCCGGGGGAGACCGGGTGGTGGTCAACTACTGCCGCTCCAGAAAGAAAGCGGAGGCTCTGGCGGAGGAGATCGGCGGCTGGGCGGTCCAGGCCGACGTGTCAGACTCGGCCCAGGTACGGAATATGGTTGACAATGTGTTGGATAAATTTTGTCAACTTGACATTCTGATATGCAACGCAGGCATCGCCCAGCAGAAATTATTTGGCGATCTGACGGACGAGGATTGGCGGCGGATGTTTGCCGTCAACGTGGACGGAATGTTCTACACCATCCGGGCGGCGCTGCCTCATTTTATCCATCGCAAGGCGGGAAAAATTTTGACTTTGTCCTCTATGTGGGGACAGGTGGGAGGCTCCTGCGAGGTGGCCTATTCTGCCGCAAAAGCTGCTGTCATCGGGCTTACAAAGGCTCTGGCCAAGGAGGTTGGGCCCTCTGGGATCACGGTGAACTGTGTGTCTCCCGGGGTCATTGATACGGAGATGAACGGCAACCTGGGCCCCGAGGATCTGGCCGCTTTGGCGGAGGAGACCCCCCTGGAGCGCATCGGCCGGCCGGAGGATGTGGCGGAGGCCCTGTGGTATCTGGCTTCCGACGCTGCAAACTTTATCACGGGACAGGTTTTGTCCCCCAATGGCGGACTGATTATCTGAAAATGCCTGCCTACGTTCATAAATTGTTCATACTTCACACAAGGGCCACCTGCTGAAGGGCGGCCCTTGTGCATTTTTAAGGTTGACAATTTCCGACGACACGCATATAATTGTCAACAACTTCTTGAAGGAGGAATGAACGATGAAAAAGTCTCGCATCCTGTCTCTTGCGCTGGCGGGTGCGCTCAGCTTCTCCATGCTGGCCGGCTGCGGCGGCGGCACCGAGAGCGGCTCCGCCAATACCCCCGCCGGTGGCAATGAAACCACCAGCGGCAACACCGAAGGCACCATTCAGATCGGCGGCATCGGCCCCCTGACCGGCTCCGCTGCTGTTTACGGCCTGGCCACCAAGCAGGGCGCCGAAATCGCCATTGAGGAGATTAACGCTCTGGGCGGCCTGCAGTTCTCCCTGAACGCTCAGGACGACGAAGGCGATATTGAGAAGGCGGTCAACGCCTACGGCAAGCTGAAGGACGACGGCGCCAAGATCATCTACGGCTGCACCACCACCAACCCCTGCGTGGCTGTGGCTGCTGAGACCTTCAACGACCGCTACTTCCAGCTCACCCCCTCCGCCTCTTCCACCGACGTGACTGCGGGCAAGGACAACGTGTTCCAGGTGTGCTTTACCGACCCCAACCAGGGTATCACCGCCGCCAACTATATTAAGGATAACAACCTGGGAACCAAGATCGCGGTGATCTACAACAACGGCGACGCCTACTCTACCGGCATTTACAATGCCTTCCAGACCACCGCTGACGATATCGGTCTGGAGGTCGTGACCGTTCAGACCTTCCCCGATGACACCAACACCGACTTCAACGTGCAGCTGTCTGCCGCCAAGGACGCCGGCGCCGACCTGGTGTTCATGCCCATCTACTACACCCCCGCTTCCCTGATCCTGTCCCAGGCCAAGAGCATGGGCTATGAGCCCACCTTCTTCGGCTGCGACGGTATGGACGGTATCCTGGACCTGGAGGGCTTTGACAAGAGCCTGGCCGAGGGCCTGATGCTCATGACTCCCTTCAACGCCTGGGGCGAGGACGAGCGCACCAAGACCTTCGTCAGCGAGTATGAGGCTGCTTACGGCGGTATCCCCAACCAGTTCGCCGCTGACGGCTACGACTGTATGTACGCCATCTATGAGGCCTGCACCGCTGCCGGCGTTACCGCCGACATGAGCGCCGAGGAGATCTGCGAGGCTCTGATCGCTCAGTTCACCTCCAGCGACTTCAGCGTGGACGGCCTGACCGGCACCGGCATGACCTGGTCCGCCAACGGCGAGGTCTCCAAGGCCCCCGTGGTGGTCAAGGTCGAGGGCGGCGTGTACGTCACCCAGTAATCTGGAGCAGAATACTACCGCTTAACAGGGACTCAGAAGCGGGTTGCCGGGGGGACCCGGCAGCCCGCTTTTCCCCATGTATCCCCAATCGGATGTATGGTGGAAACATCGGCAGCCCGCAGGACCGCCGATGTTTCTGCCATACACAGAACAGAGAAAACAAGTAGAGAGGTGAATGGTTTGAGCTTCCTCAATAATCTGATCACCGGTATCAGCCTGGGCAGCGTCTACGCCATCATCGCCCTGGGCTACACCATGGTGTACGGCATCGCAAAGATGCTGAACTTTGCCCACGGCGACGTCATCATGGTGGGCGCCTATGTGACCTTCTTTGCCACCGGCAGCTTTAATCTGCCCCCTGTGGTGGGCGTACTGCTGGCTGTGGTGGTGTGTACCGTCCTGGGCGTCGTCATCGAAGGACTGGCCTACAAGCCCCTGCGTCAGGCGTCCTCCCTGGCGGTGCTCATCACCGCCATTGGCGTCAGCTATTTCCTGCAAAACGCCGCCCTGCTGCTGTGGGGCGCCGATCCCAAGGTGTTTACCCCTGTCATCCCTGAGGGCTCCCTGCCCATCTCCGGTGTGAACATCACCTATGTGTCTCTGGTTACCGTACTGGCCTGCATCATCATCATGCTGGCCCTCACCTGGTTCACCAGTAAGACCAAGATGGGCAAGGCCATGCGGGCCTGCTCCGAGGATAAGGCGGCCGCTCAGCTCATGGGCATCAACGTCAACCGCACCATCTCCATGACCTTTGCCATCGGCTCCGCTCTGGCCGCCATCGCCGGTGTGCTGCTGTGCTCCAGCTACCGGACTCTGATGCCCACCACCGGCTCCCTGCCCGGCATCAAGGCCTTTACCGCTGCCGTGTTTGGCGGCATCGGCTCCATCCCCGGCGCCATGCTGGGCGGCATCCTGCTGGGTATCATCGAGACCTTTGCCAAGGTGATCAATACCAACATCTCCGACGCGGTGGTCTTTGCGGTGCTCATCATCGTGCTGCTGGTGAAGCCCGCCGGCCTGCTGGGCAAGACCGTCCGCGAGAAAGTGTGAGGTGAGGGATATGAAGAAATTGACTTCCGGCCGGAAACGGCTGATCAACAACACCATCACCTACGCCATTGTCATTGCGGCCTTTGTGATCCTTCAGGTGCTCAATGCGGGCGATATGCTGTCCTCCTCTCTGCAGGGCCAGCTGGTGCCCATCTGCGCCTATATCGTCATGGCTCTGTCCCTCAATCTGGTGGTAGGTATCTCCGGTGAGCTGAGCCTGGGCCACGCCGGATTTATGAGCGTGGGCGCCTTTTCCGGCGTAGTGACCGCCATGTCCCTCCAGGATGCCATTCCCAACGGAGCGGTCCGCCTGGTGGTGGCCATGATCGTGGGTGCGGCGCTGGCCGGTATTGCCGGCGTCATCGTGGGTGTGCCTGTGCTCCGTCTGCGGGGCGACTACCTGGCCATCGTGACTCTGGCCTTCGGCGAGATCATCCGCAACATCATGAACGTGCTCTATGTGGGCGTGGATAAGAACGGCCTCCACTTCTCTCTGGAGAATGAGATGGCCCTCAACCTGGAGGAGGGCGGCAAGGCTATCCTGAAGGGGCCCATGGGCTTCACCACCAACGTGAAGCTGGCCTCCTTCACCGCCGGCTTCATCCTGGTGCTCATTGCCCTGACTGTGGTGCTCAACCTGGTGAACAGCCGCTCCGGTCGGGCCATTATGGCCCTGCGGGACAACCGCATCGCCGCCGAGAGCGTGGGCATCGGCGCTACCAAGTACAAGCTGATGGCCTTCGTTACCTCCGCCGTTATGGCGGGTGCCGCGGGCGTGCTCTACGCCATGAACTTCTCTTCCGTGGCCCCCAAGAAGTTTGACTTCAACACCTCTATTCTGGTGCTGGTGTTCGTGGTGCTGGGCGGTATCGGCAACATCCGCGGCTCCATCATTGCCGCCGCCTTCCTCACCTACCTGCCCGAGCTGCTGCGTGCCATCAACCTGGATGAGTACCGGATGCTGGTGTACGCCATTGTGCTCATTCTGGTGATGATTGCCACCAATAACCCGGTGATGCGCGGATTCTTCAACGGCATCAAGGAGAAATTCCGCAAGTCGCCGGAACAGCCGGCCGAGAAGGGAGGCGTCAGCCATGAGTAAGCCCAAGCGTCCCGAGACCAAGCTGGTCCCGGTGCCCAGCCCCAATATTATCCCCGAGCGCGACATCAAGCAGACCCCCATCCTGGAGTGCCAGCACCTGGGCATCGACTTCGGCGGCCTCACCGCCGTGAATGAGTTCAACATGGCCATCGGCCGTACCGAGATCGCCGGCCTCATCGGCCCCAACGGCGCCGGTAAGACCACCGTGTTCAACCTGCTGACCAAGGTGTATCAGCCCACCCGGGGCACCGTGCTGCTGGACGGCATCGACACCCACAATATGTCCACCGTTCAGGTGAACAAGGCGGGCATCGCCCGTACCTTCCAGAACATCCGCCTGTTCGACAACCTGACGGTGGAGGACAACGTAAAGATCGGCCTGCACAACCATGTCCGCTACCCCATGTGGAGCGGCATCCTCCGTCTGCCCAGCTACTGGAAGAAGGAGAAGCTGGCCCATGAGAGCGCCCTGGAACTGCTGAGCATCTTCGATATGCAGCATCTGGCCAACGCCAAGGCAGGCAGCCTGCCCTACGGCGCCCAGCGCAAGCTGGAGATCGTCCGTGCCCTGGCCACCAACCCCTCTCTGCTGCTGCTGGACGAGCCGGCGGCGGGCATGAACCCCTCCGAGACCGCCGAGCTGATGGACAACATCGTCAAGATCCGGGATACCTTCCACATCGCCATTCTGCTCATCGAGCACGACATGAATCTGGTTATGGGCATCTGTGAGGGTATCTGCGTGCTCAACTTCGGACAGATCATCGCCAAGGGCACCCCCTCGGAGATCCAGAACAACCCGGAGGTCATCAAGGCCTATCTGGGCGACCAGAAGGAGGTATAAGCCATGGCGGTATTGCTGGACGTCAAGAACATCAATGTGTACTACGGCGCCATCCACGCCGTGAAAGACATCTCCTTCCACGTGGAGGAGGGGGAGATCGTCACCCTCATCGGCGCCAACGGCGCCGGTAAGACCACCACACTCCAGACCGTCTCCGGTCTGCTCCACACCCGCACCGGCTCCATCGAGTTCATGGGCAAGCCCATTCAGGCGGTACCTGCCTCCAAGCTGGTGGCCCAGGGCCTGGCCCAGGTGCCCGAGGGCCGCCGGGTGTTCCAGCAGATGACGGTGGAGGAGAACCTGGAGATGGGCGCCTTTACCCAGCCCAACTCTACTATTGCCCCCAACCTGGAGCGGGTGTACGCCCAGTTCCCCCGGCTGAAAGAGCGCCGCAAGCAGGTGGCGGGCACCCTGTCCGGCGGCGAGCAGCAAATGCTGGCCATGGGCCGTGCCCTCATGTCCAACCCCAAGCTGCTCATGCTGGATGAGCCCTCCATGGGTCTGGCCCCCATCCTGGTGGAGCAGATCTTCGACATCATCAAGGAGCTGCACAAGGCGGGCACCACCATCCTGCTGGTGGAGCAGAACGCCCAGATGGCTCTGTCCGTGGCTGATCGGGGCTACGTGCTGGAGACCGGCCGGGTGACCCTGACCGGTCCGGGCCGGCAGCTGCTGGCCGACGAGGCGGTGAAGAAGGCCTACCTGGGCGGTTAAGCCCCAATAAAACGAGAGAGAAAGCGCGCTGCAATTTGCAGCGCGCTTTTTTAAGAAAAGCTATGGCGAAACTAAATTTAGTGTGGTAAAATGATGGGGTAAATATTGGAATGTCTGGAAGGGGAGGGATATGCAGCGGCATATTCTTCCGGACCGCGCTGTCTGAAACAGGCCCTGACAAACCGGCCAGAGCCGTTTTGGAAGAAACCGCCCTCCATGCCGGAGCGGAGATCAAAAAGGGAGGAAATCTGTATGAAAAAGACGCTGCGTAAACGTATCCTGGCTGGCGCTGCTGTTGCCGCCCTGTTGTGCGGGACGGCTGTGGCGGCCAGTACCGTCACCACCAAGATGATCGAAGCCAACTACATGGGTATCAAGATCGTGGTGGACGGGGTGGAGGTCACCCCCAAGGACGCCAACGGCAAGGTTGTGGAGCCCTTTGCCAGCAGCGGCACCACCTATCTGCCTGTCCGCGCCATCGGTGAGGCTCTGGGCAAGGAGGTCACCTGGGACGGCAGCACCGCCACCGTCTATGTGGGCGAGGTGCCCGGCCAGGCCACCGACTGGATGAAGAAGCTGCCCCCCTATCAGGTGAGCACCAATACCAAAATCTTTGACGGCAGCGACCCCAAGAGCTATATGACCATCTCCGGCAACAAAATCACCAAGGGCGTCCAGATGTCGGGCGGCTACAAGAATGAGGGCTACGCCATCTGGAACACCAACCTCCAGTATGACACCATGACCTTTACCATCGGCCATGTGGACGGCTCTAAGGAGTACAAGATCAGCCTGGACGTGTACCTGGACGGCGAGCTGGCCGAGACCTATACCATTGACTGGAGCGACGCCCCCCAGACCATCACCATCCCCCTGGACCACGCTGCCAATGTGCGGCTGGAGACTCTCAACGTGGAGGGCACCAGCGGCTGGAACCATGAGTTCGGCATCTACGACATCTCCTTCTCCTGAATCCACCCAAAGGAGCGCGCCGCAGCGGCGCGCTCCTTTTTATATGGAAAAAGATTTAACATTTTTCTGCTTTCTCTCCCTGACACAGCGTGATACAATAAACACATATAATGGATCGCTATGGACTGTGACAGGAGGGAATCAACGGAACTATGCCAAATTACTACGCGCATCTAAAATTTGGAGATAAAGTACTGGGCGGGCTGCCTCAGCCTCTGGCCCAGGTCATCGATGAGGAGCGGGAGGCCTTTGATCTGGGCTGCCTGGGTCCCGATCCGCTGTTTTTCTACCAGCCCATCCGACCCAACGCTGTCCGGCGGGAGGGCGTTAGGATGCACCGCAACTCCGCCCTGCCCGCGGTGGAGCGGCTGCGCCAGGCCATTGAGGAGGGTGTGCCCATGTCGGTGGGCTATGGCGCCGGATTTTTGTGCCACCTGGCCCTGGACAGCGCCTGTCACGGCTATGTGGACGAGCGGGCCGCCGACGGCCCCATCTCCCACATGGCCATGGAGGGGGAGTTCGACCGGATGCTGATGGAGAGCGACGGCCTGGATACCGTCAGCCAGGCCCATCTGCCCACCCCGCCCCAGAAGGGAAGCCAGGTGTGGGACGCCGCTGCCTGCGCCTATATCCACGCCTCTCCCCGGCAGGTTCGCCGGGCCTACCGGGCCATGAATTTTTACTTGGGCTTCTTTGCCCGCTCCTGCGGCACCCGCCGGGGCAAGGTCATCGGCGCGGTGAGCCGGATGCTCCCCATCCAGTCCGCCAAGGATGTGGCCCTGAAGGAGACCCCCCATCCCGCCTCCCTGGAGAGCAGCGCCGATCTGGACCGGTTGCTGGAGGGTGCGGTGGATGAGACCACCCAGCAGATCGACGCCTTTTTCCAGGCCATCCGGGAGGACGCCCCGGTGCCCGCCTGGTTTGACCGGGATTTCAAGGGCACGCCCCAGACAGGGGAGAAAACCTGGACCGCGGTGCTGGGCGGCTCCCTCTCCTGAAGCGATTCCACCATGATGCGGGCGACCATAAAGGTCGCCCCTACACAAGATACCTCGTAGGGGCGGCCTTTATGGCCGCCCGATTTTTTTAAGACGGGTCCACCGCCTCCAGCAGAAAGGTGACCGGGCGGAGGAAAAATTTTCGAAAAAGGGATTGACAAGGATGGTTAGTTGGTGTAAACTCATACTCGTTCAAAGGGGTTAGCGACAACTAATCTAACATATCACCAAGGAAAGCAGGCGGCCCGGCCGCCGTTGGGAGGGAAGAACCATGATGCCGCTGACATTGGCAAAACAGGGGGAGCCGGTGACCATCCGGAAGATCACGGGAAAGGATGAGCTCCGCCAGCACCTGGCCGAGTTGGGCTTCGTGATGGATGCCACGGTCACCGTGGTCAGCCAGCTAGGCGGGAACCTGATCGTGCAGGTGAAGGATAGCCGCATCGCCCTGGACCGGAATATGGCCGGACGAATCATGATCTGAGAGGAGCAGAGCAATGAGAACTTTGAAGGACGCCAAGGTGGGGGACACCGTCACGGTAGTACGCCTCCACGGCGAGGGCGCGGTGAAGCGCCGCATCATGGATATGGGCATCACCAAGGGTGTGGCCATCCAGATCCGGAAGGTGGCTCCCCTGGGGGACCCCATGGAGCTGAATGTGCGGGGCTATGAGCTGAGCGTACGCAAAGCAGACGCTGAAATGATTGAGATTGCGTAAGGGCTATTTGGCAGCCCGTAGGGGCGCACACTGTGCGCCCGCCTTCCCATGGGGGAAGGCTATTTTTCAGACTAATGGTTAGCTAACGCTAATCAAGAAGGGAGTAAGAAGATGGAGTTGAAGATCGCGCTGGCGGGCAACCCGAACTGCGGTAAAACCACCCTGTTCAATGCCCTGACCGGCTCCAGCCAATACGTGGGCAACTGGCCCGGCGTGACGGTGGAAAAGAAGGAGGGCAAGCTGAAGGGCCACAAGGATGTGGTGATCCAGGACCTGCCCGGCATCTATTCCCTGTCCCCCTACACCCTGGAAGAGGTGGTGGCCCGGAACTATCTGGTGAACGAGAAGCCGGACGCCATCCTGAACATTGTGGACGGCACCAACATCGAGCGCAACCTGTACCTCACCACCCAGCTCATCGAGCTGGGCATCCCGGTGGTGGTGGCGGTGAACATGATCGACCTGGTCCGCAAGAACGGGGACGTGATTGATCTGGAGAAGCTGGGGGCCGCCCTGGGCTGCCAGGTGGTGGAGATGAGCGCCCTGAAGGGCGAGGGCGGCAAGGAGGCCGCCGAGCGGGCGGTGGTGCTGGCCAAGACCAAGAAGGCCGGTGAGCTGCCCCATGTGTTTACCGGCAGTGTGGAGCACGCCATTGCCCACATTGAGGAGTCCATCGCCGACCTGGTGGATGAGCGGTATCTTCGCTGGTACGCCATCAAGGTCTTTGAGCGAGACGAGAAGGTGCTGGAGACCCTCAACCTCACCGGCGAGCTGAAGGAGCATCTGGAGGCCCACATTGCCGACTGCGAGCGGGAACTGGACGACGACGCCGAGAGCATCATCACCAACCAGCGCTACGTCTACATCAGCTCCGTGGTGGGCAAGGCCGTGAAAAAGAAGAAGGCCGCCCATTCCATGACCACCTCCGACAAGATCGACCGCATTGTCACCAACCGCATCCTGGCCCTGCCCATCTTTGTGGCGGTGATGATTCTGGTGTACGCCATCGCCATGGGCGGCAGCGCCTTTGCGCTGGGCACCAGGGCCACCGAGTGGGCCAACGACGGACTCTTCGGCGACGGCTGGTTTGTCCCCTTCACCGCCGACACCGAGGCCTGGGAAGAGGCCTCCGGCGCCTGGGAGGAGGCTTCCACCATGATCGCGGGCTATGAGGCCGGCGACAGCGAGGTCTACTTCTACGATGACGAGACCGGCGAGACCACCGTGGTGCCCGTCACCGAGGAGGCCTATCAGGCCGCCCTCCAGGTGTCCGAGCCCGATCCCAACGACTACGGCACCTGGGTACCCGGCATCCCTGTACTGGCCGAGGGGGCGCTTACTGCCATCAACGCTCACCCGGTGCTCCAGTCCCTGATCCTGGACGGCATCATCGGCGGCGTAGGGGCCGTGCTGGGCTTCGTGCCCCAGATGCTGGTGCTCTTCCTGCTGCTGGCCATTCTGGAGGACGTGGGCTATATGGCCCGTATCGCCTTCATCATGGATCGGATCTTCCGCCGCTTCGGCCTGTCCGGCAAGAGCTTCATCCCCATGCTGGTGGCCACCGGCTGCGGCGTGCCCGGCATCATGGCCTCCCGCACCATTGAGCAGGAGCGGGACCGCCGCATGACCATCATGACCACCGGCTTCATCCCCTGCGGCGCCAAGATGCCCATCATTGCCCTCTTTGCCGGAGCCCTGTTCGGCGGCTCCGCCTGGGTGGCTACCTCCGCCTACTTCATAGGTGTGGCGGCGGTGGTGATCTCCGGCATCATTCTGAAGAAAACGAAGGGTTTCGCCGGTGATCCCGCCCCCTTCGTTATGGAGCTGCCCGCCTACCACGCCCCCGCTGCCGGCAATGTGCTGCGGGCCATGTGGGAGCGTGGCTGGTCCTTCATCAAGCGGGCCGGTACCGTCATCCTGCTTTCTTCCATCATTCTGTGGTTCCTCCAGGGCTTCGGCTTCGTGGACGGCGTGTTCCAGATGGTGGAGGACAACAACGACTCCCTGCTGGCCGCTGTGGGCCACGCCGTGTCCTTTATCTTTGCGCCCCTGGGCTTCGGCTTCTGGGAGGCCACCGTGGCGGTGGTCACCGGCCTCATCGCCAAGGAGGAGGTGGTTTCCACCTTCGGCGTGCTCTTCCCGGGCAACCTGACCGTGGATATGGCTGCCGCCTTCACTGCCATTTCCGCCTACTCCTTCATGATCTTTAACCTGCTGTGCGCCCCCTGCTTCGCCGCCATGGGCGCCATCAAGCGGGAGATGAACAGCCCCAAGTGGACCCTGGCCGCCATCGGCTATATGTGCGGCTTTGCCTATGTGATCTCCCTCATCGTCTACCAGATCGGCGGACTCATTCTGGGCCAGGTGGCCTTTGGCGTGGGCACCGTGGCTGCCCTCATCTGCCTGGCGGGCCTCATCTACCTGCTGGTGCGCAAGAACAAGTATGAGGAGTCCGGTATCAACCTGCGGGCGGTGGCCGCTGCCAAGTAAGGCGGCCCGCCCATCCCATCAAAGAAAGGAGCATCTTTATGCTACCCACGATTCTCATCAGTCTGGCCATTGCGGCTGTCTGCGCGGCCATTGTGGCCCGGGGCATCCACAACCGGCGCCACGGCAAGAGCAGCTGCTCTTGCGGCGGCTCCTGCGGGAGCTGCGGATGCTCCGGTATGTGCCACCCCGGCCGGGAAGAACCCGCCAAACGCTAGGAAGGAGCATACCATGGAACTGACCAACACCAACATCCGCTATCTGCTGACCATCTATGACCTCTCCCAAGTCCGGCTGGAGGTCTCCTCCAAGGACATTGCCGCGTCGCTGGCGGTCTCCCGGGCGTCGGTCACCAGTATGATGTCCATCCTCATTGATAAAAACCTGGTGGATAAGGAGCGCTACGGCAAGATCCATCTGACCGGCCTGGGCCGGGCACTGGCCCGGGAGCTGGCCGGTCAGGCCGGACGGCTGGCCACCGATCTCCAGACCCGGATGGATCTGTCCGGGGAGGAGGCCTGGAAGGCCGCCTGCGCCGCCGTATCCGAGCTGCCCCGGCGCTGCTTCCAGCAGCCCCTGGCGGCGGTGCCCCTGCCTGCCTGAGTTTCCCTCTCTCTTTCCATTCCCCTCATACCGCCCCGCCCGCCGGATATTCCGGCGGGCGGGGACTTTTTGTGCAAAAAGGCGGAGGCGGCAGGCTTGAAATGCCTGCGGCGGGTATGATATAGTATCAGAGTATGTATTTCAGCGGGAGGCGCTTTTTCTTGTTTGACGGACTGTTATTTGATCTGGACGGCACCCTGTGGGATTCGGTGGACTCCATCTGTCTGTCCTGGAACCGGGTGTTGGAGCGGATCGCGCCCCAGTATGCCGGGCAGATCACCCGGCCCCGGCTCATCGGCTGTATGGGGATGCTGCTGCCTGATATTGTGAAGAAGCTGCTGCCCGATTTGGACTGGAAGGAGATCCAGCCCCTGCTGGACGGGCTGCTGAAAGAGGAGAACGCCCATGTGGCCCGCCACGGCGGCATCCTCTATCCCCAGGTGCCTGAGACCCTGGAGCTCCTGGCCCGGGACTACCCCCTGTTTATCGTCAGCAACTGCCAGGACGGCTACATCGAGGCCTTTTTCCAGGCCCATGGGATGGGGAAGTATTTCACCGACTATGAAAACCCCGGCCGCACCGGCAAACCCAAGGGGGACAACATCGCCCTGGTGGTACAGCGCAACGGTCTGAAAAAGCCCCTGTACATTGGGGATACCCAGGGAGATTACAACGCCGCCACCCAGGCGGGGGTGCCCTTCCTTCACGCCGCCTATGGCTTCGGGCACATCGACCATGAGGTGCCCCATGTGGATACCTTCGCGGATATCCCGGCGGCGGTGAAACGGCTCAGCCCGCCGTAAGAGGAAGCGGGGCGATGTGGGCATCGCCCCCTACCCCTGTGATATTATTACAAGGAGGAACCATACCTTGTCTCAATACGAATCTGAAATCAAACGGCGCAGAACCTTTGCCATCATCAGCCACCCCGACGCCGGCAAGACCACTCTGACGGAAAAGTTCCTGCTCTACGGCGGAGCCATTGCCCAGGCCGGTCAGGTCAAGGGCAAGAAAAACACCCGTGCCGCCACCTCCGACTGGATGGAGATCGAGAAGCAGCGCGGCATCTCGGTCACCTCTTCCGTCATGCAGTTCCAGTACGAGGGCTACTGCATCAACATCCTGGACACCCCCGGCCACCA
The DNA here is from genome assembly GCF_904377885.1 of Flavonifractor sp. An112. Classification (NCBI taxonomy): domain Bacteria; kingdom Bacillati; phylum Bacillota; class Clostridia; order Eubacteriales; family Oscillospiraceae; genus Flavonifractor; species Flavonifractor sp. An112. The sequence goes on from NZ_CAJFGT010000011.1 coordinate 33,869, forward strand.
GGACTTCTCCGAGGACACCTACCGTACCCTGATGGCCGCCGACTCCGCCGTCATGGTCATCGACGCCGCCAAGGGCGTGGAGGCCCAGACCCGGAAGCTGTTCAAGGTGTGCGCCATGCGGGATATCCCCATCTTTACCTTCATCAACAAGATGGATCGGGAAGCCCGGGACTCCTTTGAACTGCTGGAGGAGCTGGAGAAGGAGCTGGGCATCGAGACCTACCCCGTCAACTGGCCCATCGGCTGCGGCAAGGAGTTCAAGGGCGTGTATGACCGGGGCAGCAAGAAGATCATCCACTTCACTTCCAACGGCGGCGCCAAAGCCGCCACCGCTACCGAGGTGGAGCTGGGGGACCCCAACCTGGACGGACTTATCGGCCAGCGGCTCCATCAGCAGCTCAATGATGAGATCGAGCTGCTGGACGGCGCCGCCGCTGAGTTTGACCTGGACCGGGTGCGCCATGGCAAGCTGTCTCCCGTGTTCTTCGGCTCCGCCCTCACCAACTTCGGCGTGGAGCCCTTCCTGGAGCACTTCCTCCAGATGACTACTGCCCCGCTGCCCCGAAAGGCGGGGGACGAGGTCATCGACTCCATGGACGACAACTTCTCCGCCTTCGTGTTCAAGATCCAGGCCAACATGAACAAGGCCCACCGGGACCGGATCGCCTTCATGCGCATCGTCTCCGGCAAGTTCGAGGCGGACAAGGAGGTCTACCACGTCCAGGGCGGCAAGAAGATCCGCCTGTCCCGGCCTCAGCAGCTGATGGCCGCCGAGCGGGAGATCATCGAGGAGGCCTACGCCGGCGACATCATCGGCGTGTTTGATCCCGGCATCTTCTCCATCGGCGATACCCTGTGTACCGCCTCCAAGAAGTTCAAGTTTGACCCCATCCCCACCTTCGCCCCCGAGCACTTCAAGCGGGTGCGCTCCCTGGACACCATGAAGCGCAAGCAGTTTTTGAAGGGCATGGAGCAGATCGCCCAGGAGGGCGCCATCCAGATCTTCAAGACCCCCTACTCCGGCATGGAGGAAGTCATTGTGGGCGTGGTGGGTACCCTGCAGTTCGACGTGCTGGAGTACCGCCTGAAGAACGAGTACAACGTGGACCTCTACATGGAGGGCCTGCCCTACGAGTACCTGCGGTGGATCGAGACCGAGGACGGCCAGCCGGTGAAGGAGGAGGACCTGAACCTAGGTACCGACACCAAGCTGGTGGAGGACTACAAGGGCAACCAGCTGCTGCTGTTCGGATCCCAGTGGGCCATCAACTGGACCGAGGAGCGCAACAAGAACCTCACCTTCCACGAGTTCGGCGGCACCAAGTTTTAATCAAAAATGCGGTTCGGAACTATTTTGTTCCGAACCGCATTTTTTGTTGTATTTAAAAGGTTTACCGCCGTAGGGAGGCGCTCTCCCGATACTGGATGGCCTCGGCCAGATGCTCCACTCCGATGTGCTCCGCCCCGTCCAGATCGGCGATGGTGCGGGCCACCCGCAGGATGCGGTCGTAGCTGCGGGCGGTAAGGCCCATCCGGTCGAAGGCCCCTTTCATAAGGGCGGTGCCCGCCTCGTCCAGCTGGCAGAACTGGGAGAGTTCCTGCTGCCCCATGTGGGCGTTGCAGTCGGGGCCCTCCGGCCCGAAGCGGGCGGTCTGAATGGCACGAGCGGCGTTCACCCGGGCCTTGATAACGGCGGAGGGCTCCGCGTCGGACCGCCGGGACAGCTGGTCAAAGTCCAGAGCGGGTACCTCCACATACAGGTCGATCCGGTCCAGCAGAGGACCCGACAGCCGGCTCAGGTACTTGTCCACCGCCTGGGGGGAGCAGTGGCACCGGTCGGTGCCGTACCAGCCGCACTTGCAGGGGTTCATGGCGCACACCAGCATGAACCGGGCGGGAAAGACCGCCGTGCCCGCTACCCGGCTGATCTGCACCACCCCGTCCTCCAGGGGCTGGCGCAACGTCTCCAGTACCTCCTTATGGAACTCGGGCAGCTCGTCCAGAAAGAGCACTCCGTTGTGGGCCAGGGAGATCTCTCCCGGCCGGGGAGTGGAGCCTCCGCCTGCCATGCCCATGGCGGAGACAGTATGGTGAGGGGCCCGGAAGGGCCGCCGGGTGAGCAGGGGCTTGTCTTCGCTGGTCAGACCCATCACCGAGTGGACCTCGGTGCACTCCAGAGCCTCCCGGCGGGTCATGTCGGGCAGGATGGAGGGCAGGCGGCGGGCCAGCATGGACTTGCCCGAGCCCGGCGGGCCAACCATCAAAAGGTTGTGGCCTCCCGCGGCGGCGATCTCCAGAGCCCGCTTGCCGTTCTCCTGGCCCTTCACGTCGGCAAAGTCCAGTTCCGCCTCCACCGAATCCCCCGGCGTCCAGGGGTCGGCGGGGAGGATGGGGGTCTCCTCCCGCAGGTGGGCCACCAACTGGGAGACGCTCTCCACCGGGTAGACGTTCAGCCCACTGGCCAGGGTGGCCTCAGCAGCGGAGGAGGCGGGGACGTACAGATCCTTGATACCCGCCCGAACGGCGGCCAGGGCCATGGGCAGCATACCGGGGATGGGCCGCAGCTGCCCGGACAGGGACAACTCTCCCACGAAGGCGCAGGGGCGGGCCGGCAGGCGGAGCTGCTCTCCCGCCGCCAGGATACCTACCAGGATGGGCAGGTCATATACCGTGCCTCCCTTTTTACGGTCCGCCGGGGCCAGATTGACGGTAATGCGGGAAACCGGGAAGGAGAAGCCGCAGTTTTTGATGGCGGCGCGTACCCGGTCCCGGGCCTCTTTCACCGCCGCGTCGGGCAGGCCTACGATCTCAAAGGCGGGCAGCCCGCCGGACAGGTCGCACTCCGCCCGCACCTCATAGCCTGAGATGCCGGTGAGCCCCAGGGAACGCACTTCACACAGCATGGCCTGTCGCCTTCTTTCCGCCCCGGGCCGCGGCTCCGGGGGCTGTATTCTTATACCATATTAAATTATAGCACATAAGGGCGTCTGCTGCCAGAGCGGAGGGACAGGTACGGGTTGTCTGACAGTCTGCAAAACAGGGGAGAGGGGCTTCCAAAGACGGCAATTTTCCAGAATATGAAGTCTAGTACGGGCGGTTCAGCAAAAAAAGGGAGTTCTGAATTTTTTTCGAGTAAAAGCGGTAAAACCGGGTGTATTCCTAGGAATTTGAGAATTTGAAGAAAATTGTTATAGATAAGTAAGATTTGATTTACAAACGGTTTGGATGGTGTTACAATGAAGGCGCTCCGGGAAAGTTTCTTTCCGGTAAGCGGGGAAAAAGCCAGGGTAATGGGAATCCGGCCCGGCCTCTAAGGTGAGGCGGGGACCGATTCCCATTGCCCTGGAACAACGAACAAGGAGGAATCGTTTCAATGGCTAGAAAGCTGAAATCCATGGACGGCAATACCGCAGCCGCCCACGTGTCTTACGCCTTCACCGAAGTGGCGGGTATCTATCCCATCACCCCGTCCAGCCCCATGGCCGATAACGTTGACCAGTGGGCCGCTCAGGGCCGGAAGAACATTTTCGGCACTACCGTCAACGTGGTGGAGATGCAGTCTGAGGCTGGCGCCGCCGGTACCGTTCACGGCTCCCTGGCCGCCGGTGCCCTGACCACTACTTACACCGCTTCTCAGGGCCTGCTGCTTATGATCCCCAATATGTACAAGCTGGCCGGTGAGCTGATGCCCTGCGTGTTCCACGTGTCCGCCCGTACCGTGGCCACCCACGCGCTGAACATCTTCGGCGACCACTCCGACGTTATGGCCTGCCGCCAGACCGGCTTTGCCATGCTGTGTGAGTCCAATCCCCAGGAGGTTATGGACCTGGGCGCCGTTGCCCACCTGGCCGCCATCAAGGGCCGCGTTCCCTTCCTGAACTTCTTCGACGGCTTCCGTACCTCCCACGAGATCCAGAAGATCGCCATCTGGGACTACGATGACCTGAAGGACATGGTGGACATGGACGCTGTGGAAGCTTTCCGTAAGCGCGCCCTGAACCCCGAGCATCCTGTGATGCGCGGTTCTCACGAGAACGGCGACATCTTCTTCCAGCACCGCGAGGCTGCCAACAAGTACTACGACGCTATCCCCGGCATCGTCGAGGAGTACATGGGCAAGGTCAACGCCAAGCTGGGCACCAACTATCAGCTGTTCAACTACTATGGCGCTCCCGACGCCGACCGCGTCATCATCGCCATGGGTTCCATCTGCGACGTGGCTGAGGAAGTCATCGACTACCTGAACGCTCACGGCGAGAAGGTCGGCCTGGTGAAGGTCCGCCTGTATCGTCCTTTCCGCGCCGACAAGCTGCTGGAGGCCATTCCTGCCACCGCCACCAAGATCGCTGTGCTGGACCGCACCAAGGAGCCCGGCGCTCAGGGCGATCCTCTGTACCTGGATGTGGTTACCGCCTTCGCCAACGCCGGCCGTCAGGCTACCATCATCGGCGGCCGCTACGGTCTGGGCTCCAAGGACACCCCGCCCAGCAACGTGTTTGCCGTGTATGAGGAGCTGACCAAGGATCAGCCCAAGCGTCAGTTCACCGTGGGTATCGTGGACGACGTGACCTTCACCTCTCTGGAGGAGAAGCCCGCTCCCAACACCGCTGCTCTCGGCACCATCGAGTGCAAGTTCTGGGGTCTGGGCGGCGACGGCACCGTGGGCGCCAACAAGAACTCCATCAAGATCATCGGCGACCACACCGACAAGTACGTCCAGGCTTACTTCCAGTATGACTCCAAGAAGACCGGCGGCGTGACCATCAGCCACCTGCGCTTCGGCGATCAGCCCATCCGCGCTCCCTACTACATCAACAAGGCCGACTTCGTGGCCTGCCACGTGCCCGCTTACATCGTCAAGGGCTTCCCCATGGTCCGCGACGTGAAGGACGGCGGCGTGTTCCTGATCAACTGCCAGTGGAGCGATGAGGAGCTGGATCACCATATGCCCGCCGTGGCCAAGCGCTACATCGCCGAGCACAACATCCAGGTCTACACCATCAACGCCATCGACCTGGCCATCGAGATCGGCATGGGCAAGCGTACCAACACCATCCTGCAGTCCGCTTTCTTCAAGCTGGCTAAGGTGATGCCCGAGGCCGAGGCCATCCAGTACATGAAGGACGCTGCTACCCACTCCTACCTGAAGAAGGGCCAGGACGTGGTTGACATGAACCACAAGGCCATCGACGCCGGCGCCACCGCCTTCCACAAGTTCGAGGTTCCCGCTTCCTGGGCTACCGCCGAGGACAAGCCTGTTGCCGAGCACCTGGAGGGCAAGGCCGAGACCGTGAAGATGGTCAAGGAGATCATGGAGCCCGTGGGCCGCATGGACGGCGACAGCCTGCCTGTTTCCGCCTTTGTCAACGGCCACGAGGACGGCACCTTCCAGCAGGGCGCTGCCGCTTACGAGAAGCGCGGCGTGGCCGTGTCCGTGCCCGAGTGGGATGCCTCCAAGTGTATCCAGTGTAACCAGTGCTCCTATGTCTGCCCCCACGCCACCATCCGTCCCTTCGCCCTCACCGAGGAGGAGGCCAAGAACGCCCCCGCTCAGGCGAAGATCGTGGACATCAAGGCCGGCAAGGGCAAGGGCGTGTACAAGTTCGCTCTGGCTGTCAGCCCCCTGGACTGCATGGGCTGCACCGTCTGCGTGAGCACCTGCCCCGTGAAGGCTCTGACCATGAAGCCCCAGGAGTCCCAGGCTGCCGAGCAGGAAGTCTTCGACTACATGGTGGCCAAGGTTGCCCCCAAGGCCGACGTGGAGGATATCGCCACTGTCAAGGGCAGCCAGTTCAAGCAGCCTCTGCTTGAGTTCTCCGGCTCCTGCGCCGGCTGTGCTGAGACCGCCTATGCCCGCCTGATCACTCAGGTGTGCGGCGACCGGATGTTCGTCTCCAACGCCACCGGTTGTTCCTCCATCTGGGGCGGCCCCGCTGCTACCTCTCCCTACACCGTCAACAAGGAGGGCAAGGGTCCCGCTTGGGCCAACTCCCTGTTTGAGGATAACGCCGAGCACGGCCTGGGCCTGTATCTGGGCCAGAAGGCCATCCGTGACCGCCTGGCTGACCATACCCGCAAGCTGATCGCCCTGGACTACACCGACGAGGGCATCGTGGCTGCCGGCCAGAAGTGGCTGGACACCATGGATGACGGCATTGCCAACGGCGAGGCCGCTAAGGCTTACATCGCCGCCATGGAGGCCGTTATCGGCCAGCGCGAGGGCTGCACCTGCGAGGCCTGCACCCTGGTCCGTGAGATCCTGAAGGAGAAGGAGTACCTGAACAAGAAGTCCGTCTGGATCTTCGGCGGCGACGGCTGGGCCTACGACATCGGTTACGGCGGCCTGGATCACGTCATCGCTTCCGGTGAGGACGTCAACATCTTCGTGTTCGACACCGAGGTGTACTCCAACACCGGTGGACAGGCTTCCAAGTCCTCCAACATCGGCCAGGTGGCTCAGTTCGCGGCTGCCGGTAAGACCCAGCCCAAGAAGAGCCTGGCTGAGATCGCCATGCAGTACGGCTACGTCTACGTGGCTCAGATCGCCATGGGCGCCAATCCCAACCAGACCCTGAAGGCCATCACCGAGGCCGAGGCCTATCATGGTCCTTCCCTGGTCATCGGCTACGCTCCCTGTGAGATGCACAGCATCAAGGGCGGCATGGCCAACTGCCAGCAGGAGATGAAGAAGGCTGTGGACTGCGGCTACTGGAACCTGTTCCGGTACAACCCCGCTCTCAAGGCTGAGGGCAAGAACCCCTTCACCCTGGACTCCAAGGCCCCCGCTGGCGGCTATCAGGAGTTCCTGATGAACGAGGCTCGTTACTCCTCCCTGACCCGCGCCTTCCCCGAGCGTGCCAAGGAGCTCTTTGCCAAGAACGAAGAGGCTGCCAAGGAGCGCTACGAGCACCTGACCCGTCTGGTGGAGCTGTACAAGTAATTGATCACCAAAAAGACCCCCGGGCAACAGCCCGGGGGTCTTTTTATTCTGCCCTGTGAAGCAAAAAACTGGAACAATCCACTTATATGTATCATGCTTTAGTAAAATTATGGATTTGCAGCTGGGATATACCAAAAAGGACTGTAAAAATGAGCGTAGATGTGTTATATTTTTAGCGTCAGCAAATTTTGCCTCTGCATTGAGCACGCAGATCTCTGAAGTGGCAGGGGCTTTGTCATTCGGATCATATGTGAAAGGGAGAATTAGAATGGCACGGGAAAAATCGGACTCCGCGAACGTAAAAAAGGCTGCGGCTGAAAAGAAGCCTGTGGAAAAGGAGATTCCCGCCGCAGTAAGCCCCACCTCCACTGCGAAGGAGGCTGCGCCTGCCCCGGAAAAGACAGCCGCTGCAAAGAAAAAGACGGCTCCTGCCGCGAAAGAGGCTGAGCCCGCCCCAAAGGCGGCTCCTGCCGCCAAAGAAGCCGAGCCTGTCAAAAAGGCGGCCCCTGCCACGAAGGAAACTGAGTCTGCCAAGAAGACGGCTCCCGCGGCAAAGGAAGCTGAGCCTGCCAAGAAGGCGGCCCCCGTGGCAAAGGAAGCTGAGCCTGCCAAGAAGGCAGCCCCCACCGCGAAAAAAGCGGAGCCTGCTAAAAAGACAGCCTCCACCGCGAAAAAGGCCGAACCCGCCAAAAAGACGGCGGCTACCAAGAAGAAGGCCGCCTCTGCCGACAAACGGAAGGCAAAGGCCCCTGTGGTCGAGCCGGAAAGCACCCCCGCGGTGGCGGAGCCTGCCCCGGTGATGGAAGAGTCCAACCTGCCCCGCCGGAGCGTGGCCTTCATCGGCTCGGAGTGCCATCCCTTTGTAAAGACAGGCGGTCTGGGAGATGTGATGTACGCCCTGCCCCGGGAGCTGGCCCGGCTGAACTGTGACGTCCGGGTGATCCTGCCCCGCTATGCCTGCATTCCCCAGGAGTATCAGAACAAGATGATCTACCGCGGCGAATTCTACATGGACCTGGGCAACACCGGCCGCAGCTACTATGTGGGGATCATGGAGTACATCTGGGACGGCGTGGTGTACGACTTCATTGACAACGAGGAGTTCTTCTCCTGGGGCAATCCCTATACCAATCTGGTGGACGATATCCCCAAGTACTGCTTTTTCAGCAAGGCCGCCCTGGCTGCCCTGAACTACATGAACTGGATTCCCGACGTGGTCCACTGCCACGACTGGCAGGCGGCTCTGGTGCCGGTGTATCTGCGTACCCTGTTCAAGGATTCCCCGGTGGGCCGGGCCAGATCGGTAATCACCATCCACAACCTCCGCTTCCAGGGCGTGTACAATATCCCCACCATCAAGTACTGGTCCGGTCTGCCTGACGAGGCCTTCGGCATGGGCGCGTTGAAGCAGGACTGGGTGGAGGCCAATATGCTAAAAGGCGGCCTGGCCTACGCCGACCGGATCACCACCGTCAGCGGTACCTACGCCTGGGAGATCCAGACCAGTGAGTACGGTGAGCGGCTGGAGGATCACCTGCGCTATCACAGCCACAAGCTCCGGGGCATCGTCAACGGCATTGACTACGGTATGTGGAACCCGGAGACCGACCCCGCCCTGGCGGAAAACTACGGTCTGGGCAACGTGCTTGACCACAAGATGGCTAATAAACTGGCCCTCCAGAAGGAACTGGGTCTGGAGCAGGACACCGGCAAATTTGTCATTGGACTGATTTCCCGGCTCACCAACCAGAAGGGCCTGGATCTGGTCAACGCCATCGTTCCCCAGGTGCTGGACGGCAACACCCAGGTGGTGGTGCTGGGTACTGGTGACAAGCAGTATGAGGACGCCTTCCGGGCCTATGAAGGGAGCTACAAGGGCACCTTTAGCGCCTGCATCCAGTATGACGAGGGGAGAGCCCACCGTATTTATGCCGGTGCGGACGCCCTGCTGGTGCCCTCCCGCTTTGAGCCCTGCGGGCTGACCCAACTCAACGCCATGCACTATGGAACCCTGCCCATCGTTCGTGAGACCGGCGGACTGAAGGATACCGTAGAGCCCTACAACGAGTTCAATGGCGAGGGCAACGGCTTCACCTTTGACCGGTATGACGCCGGCCTGCTGCTGGACGCCATCAACCGGGCCAAGTCGCTTTACTTCAACAACCGTTACCATTGGGACGAGGTGGTCCAGCGGGATATGGCCAAGGACGTCTCCTGGGAGAAGTCTGCCCGCCAGTACAAGGACCTGTACCTGGAACTGACTCAGTGGTAAAGTTCTGAAAAGAAGAAATAGAAACCGGTCCATAAGAAAAGGCCCCCTGATGCAGGACACTGCATCAGGGGGCCTTGCTGTCAAACTGCTTGTGGCGGCATATGGGGAAAAGGGGGCTTAAACATTGAAGCGGAAGAGGACGATATCGCCGTCCTTCATGACGTACTCCTTGCCCTCGGACCGGACCAGGCCCTTTTCCTTGGCGCCGTTCATGGAGCCGCAGGCCATCAGGTCGTCAAAGTTGACCACCTCGGCCCGGATGAAGCCACGCTCAAAGTCGGTGTGGATCTTACCGGCAGCCTGGGGAGCCTTGGTGCCCTTCTTGATGGTCCAGGCACGGCACTCGTCCTCGCCGGAGGTGAGGAAGGAGATCAGACCCAGCAGGGCGTAGCTGGCCTTGATGAGCCGGTCCAGGCCGGACTCGGCGATGCCCAGGTCGTCCAGGAACATCTTCTTCTCGTCGGCGTCCAGCTCGGCGATCTCGGCCTCCAGCTTGGCACACACGGGGATGACCTGAGCGCCCTCCTTGGCGGCCAGATCCTCCACGATCTTGTAGTAAGCGTTGCTGTGGCAGTCGGCAAAGCCATCCTCGTCCAGGTTGGCGGCGTAGATGATGGGCTTCAGGGAGAGCAGCTCGGCGGTGGCGATGATGGCGGCGTCGTCCTCATCACACTCGAAGGAGCGGGCGGAGTTGCCGTCGTTGAGCCAGTCCTTCAGAGCGGTGAACACCTCCACCTCCCTCAGGTACTTCTTGTCACCCTTTGCGGCCTTCTGAGCCTTGTCGATGCGGCGCTCCACCATCTCCACGTCGGCCATGATGAGCTCGATGTCGATGACGCCGATATCCCCGGCGGGGTCCACCGGCACGTTGGTGCTGGTGTCGGCCACCACGTGCATGATGTTCTCGTCGTCAAAGCAGCGCACCACATGGACGATGGCGTCGCACTCCCGGATGTTGGCCAGGAATTTGTTGCCCAGACCCTGGCCCTGGCTGGCGCCCTTGACCAGACCGGCGATGTCCACGAACTCCACCACGGCGGGGGTGGTCTTTTTGGGGTGGTACATCTCGGTCAGCGCGTCCAGACGAGCGTCGGGCACGGCCACCACGCCCACGTTGGGGTCGATGGTGCAGAAGGGGTAGTTGGCGCTCTCGGCGCCGGCATTGGTGATGGCGTTGAAAAGGGTCGATTTGCCCACGTTGGGCAGGCCCACGATACCTAATTTCATAGTTCTCTACATCTCCTTAAAAAATGCTGTATTTACAAGGGTTTTCGCGCTTTGGCGTTTTGGTGGCTACGCCATTTTTACGCCATTTGCGCATCGACTTGT
>NZ_CAJFGT010000012.1:0-41909 GCF_904377885.1 Flavonifractor sp. An112
CGTCCCTTTTGCCGGGGAAACGGATTGCCACGCCAGTGTGCGCACTGGCTCGCAATGACAGGTTTGTGCAAAACAGCTATTTTGCAACAGGCCCTTTTTCACAATATGGCTTACTCGCCCACAACAGCAGCGCAGCGGGGGCACAGCTCGGCGTGATGGCCGTCGGTGCCGATGGCGTCGTTGTGGTTCCAGCAGCGGGGGCACTTGGGGGACTCGGACAGCTTGACGGCGATGGTGCAGGGGATGAGGCACTCCTCGTTCTTCTCCCCCTCCACGCTGTCGGTGGTGACGGCCACCTTGGACACGATGCACAGGGAGGCCAGGTCCACGTCCTTCAGGAAGTCGGCGTCCTCCTCGGACACGGAGACAGTCACCTCGGTGTCCTGGGCCTTCTTGAACACGCCGGCGTTGCGGGCGTTCTCCAGGGCCTTGTTGACGGCGTCACGGAGAGCCACCAGCTTGGCCCAGCGGTCCTTGGAGGCCTCGTCCAGAGCGAAGGCGGCGTTGTCCTCAGGCATATCGTTGAGCAGCACGCTCTCGGCGTCCACGCCCTTGGCGTGCTTCATGGCGTGCCAGATCTCGTCGGAGGTGAAGGCCAGGATGGGAGCCACCAGACGGGTCATGCCGTCCAGGATATAGTAGAGGGCGGTCTGGGCGGAGCGGCGCTCGGCCTCGCTGCCGCAGTACAGCCGGTCCTTGATGATGTCCAGATAGAAGTTGGACATATCCACCACGCAGAAGTTGTAGATGGCACGGTACACGCCGTGGAACTCGTAGCGGTCGTAGGCGGCACGGACGTTCTTCACCAGCTCGTTGAGGCAGTGGAGGGCGTAGCGGTCCAGATCCATCAGCTGCTCAACCGGCACCAGGTTGGCGTCTGGGTCGAAGTCGCACAGGTTGCCCAGCATATAGCGGGCGGTGTTGCGGATCTTCAGGTAGGCCTGGGAGAGCTGCTTCATGATCTCCTTGGAGATGCGCATATCCTGGGTGTAGTCGGCGGAGGCCACCCACAGGCGGAGCATATCGGCGCCGTACTCCTTGATGACCTCATCGGGGGCCACGGCGTTGCCCAGGGACTTGTGCATGGCCTTGCCCTCGCCGTCCACGGTCCAGCCGTGGGTGGCGATCTGGTGGTAGGGGGCCACGCCGTTGACGGCGATGGAGGTGAGCATGGAGGACTGGAACCAGCCGCGGTACTGGTCGCCGCCCTCCAGGTACAGGTCGGCGGGGTACTTCAGGTAGGGACGCTCGGCAGCCACGGCAGCCCAGGTGGAGCCGGAGTCGAACCACACGTCCATGATGTCGGTCTCCTTGGAGAAGTGGGCCTTGCCGCACTTGGGGCACACGAAGCCCTCGGGCAGCAGGTCGCGGGGCTCACGGTCAAACCACACGTTGGAGCCGTGCTCCCGGAAGAGGGCGGCCACATGGGCGATGGTCTCGGGGGTGACGATGTCGGCGCCGCAGTCGTCGCAGTAGAAGATGGGAATGGGCACGCCCCACACGCGCTGGCGGGAGATGCACCAGTCGTTGCGCTCGGAGATCATGGAGATCATGCGCTCCTTGCCCCAGCCGGGGTGCCACTGGATGTCATCGCAGGCCTTGACGGCGGTGTCCTTGATGGCGTCCACGGAGCAGAACCACTGCTCGGTGGCCCGGTAGATGATGGGGTTCTTGCAGCGCCAGCAGTGGGGGTAGGAGTGGGTGATGGACTCCTTGGCCACCAGGAAGCCCTCGCGCTCCAGGTCCTCCACCACCATGTCGTTGCCCTTGGCGTAGAACTGGCCGTTGTAGCGGCTGTCGGTCATGACGCCCTTGGCGTTCACCGGCACGGGCACGCCGATGTGGGTGAGGCCGGCCTTGTCGTACTGCTGGCAGATCTGGAAGTCCTCGGCGCCGAAGCCGGGGGCGGTGTGGACGCAGCCGGAACCGGCGTCCAGGGTGACGTGCTCGCCGTTGAGGATGACGGACTCACGGTCAAAGAGGGGGTGAGTGGCGGTCATCAGCTCGAACTCAGAGCCCTTCAGCTCGGCCAGCACCTTGCAGGCCTCATAGTCGATGTGGGCGGCCTTGCACACGCTCTCGGCCAGGTCCTTGGCCAGCACGTACACGTCGCCGGAGGGCACCTGGAGCAGCACGTAGTCGAACTCGGCGTTCAGGCAGATGGCGAAGTTGCCGGGGATGGTCCAGGGGGTGGTGGTCCAGATCACGAAGTAGGTCTTGCTGAGGTCGGTGTACTGACCCAGCTTGCCCTTGTCGTCCCGGACGGGGAACTTGACGAAGATGGTGGTACAGGGGTCGTCGGCGTACTCGATCTCGGCCTCGGCCAGAGCGGTCTGGTCGGCGGGGCACCAGTACACCGGCTTCATGCCCTTGTAGATGAGGCCCTTCTCGGCCATCTTACCAAAGACCTCGATCTGCCTGGCCTCAAACTCGGGCAGCAGGGTGATATAGGGGTTGTCCCACTCGCCCAGCACGCCCAGACGCTTAAACTGCTCGGTCATCTTGGCGATGTAGCCCTCGGCGTACTCCCGGCACTTGGTGCGGAACTGGGCGGTGGTCATCTCGTCCCGCTTGACCTTCTTGTCCTTGAGAACGGCGGACTCGATGGGCAGGCCGTGGGTGTCCCAGCCGGGCACGTAGGGGGCGCAGAAGCCGGTCATGTTCTTGTGCTTGACGATCATGTCCTTCAGGATCTTATTCAGGGCGGTGCCGATGTGGATGTTGCCGTTGGCGTAGGGCGGGCCGTCGTGGAGGACGAAGCTGGGCTTGCCCTCGTTGCGCTTGACCATCTTGTTATAGAGGTCGTGGTCGTACATCTCCTGGAGCATATCGGGCTCGCGCTTGGGCAGGCCTGCCCGCATGGGGAAGTCGGTCTGGGGCAGGTGGACAGTCTGGTTGTAGTCCATGGGTGTTTCTCCTTTTTATATTGAAAATAAATAAAAAACGGGGTTGGAGGCAAACAAAAAGCGCCTTCGTCTCTCAAGAGACAAAGGCGCACACCTCTGCGGTACCACTCTCGTTGTCCCGGACGGGCCGGGACCGCTCGACAGCCTGTAACGGGGCCAGCCGGGGCCGCTTACTCCGTTCGGCGGCCATGCTCAGAGGTGATTTTCCCGGCCCGTCCTGTCCGCCTTGCACCAAAACGGCGGCTCTCTGCGCAGGGTTGGGGGCGGTACTCGTCCTCGTCACAGCATTTTACAGATGAAAATCACTGGGAGACGCCCTTTTTTGGCGTCTCCCAGTATCTTACCTGTTTGCAAGGCTTCTGTCAAGGGGTTTTACCCCTTTTGCATCAGCTGAACGGTAAGTCCGTCCGGACCGGTGAGGAAACAGAAGCGGACCCCCGGATGGGGCTCACGGATGGGGCTGGGGTTCAGCCCGGCGGCCTCCGCACGGGCCCGCTCCCCGTCTAGGTCGGCCACGGCGAAGCCCAGGGACAGACCGGCATAGCGGACGTCAGAGTGGCCGGCGCCCTGGATCAGCTCCACAGCGGTCTCCCCCTCCCCGCCGGAGAGGAAGGCAAAGTGGGCGTCGCCCATGGAGAACCGGCGGAGGACCTTCAGCCCGGTCCAATTCTCCAGAAAGGAGACGGAAGCCTCCAGATCGGTGACGTAAAGGGTGGTGTGCAGATAGTGCATGGTTATACCTCCAGATAAAAAGGAGGCGCCGTGGAAAACCGCGGCGCCTTCCGTCATGGTTTGTCAGCGGTTCAGCGGATCTCGTAGTCCTTGCCGAACTGCAGGTTGTCAAAGTCGATGCGGCGGGTGGGCTCCTCCACCACGTCGTCCTCGTCCTCCTCCGCAGGAGCGGCGGCGGGGGCCTTCCGGCCGCTGAGCTCCATCAGCTCATCGTACAGGCTGCTCTCCTTGGCGCCCTCGGGGGCGGACAGGTCGGTGGTGTCCTCCTGCTCCTGCTGGATGATCCGCTCCACGTTCTCCTCGATGTCCCGGGCGGTATCCCCCACCGGGTCCACGGACACAGGGGCGGCGGCGGTCAGCTTGGACAGGCCGCTGAGGAAATCCATCTCGTGCTGATGAAGCTCCTTCAGCTTGCCCACATAGGCGGCGGTGGACTGCTGGGCGGCGGCCAGGCGCATCTGCTCGTCCCGAATGGCCTGCTGCAGCTCGGCCATTCGGGCCTTGGCGTCGGCCTCGGCGTTCTGCATCAGCTGGTTGCGCTTGCTCTCAGCCTCAGCCACCAGGTCGTCCGCCATCTTCTGAGCGGTCATCAGGGCCTTGCGCATGGCGTCCTCGGTGGAGCGGTACTCCTCCACCTTCTCCACCAGCACCTTCATCTTGGCCTTCAGGGTGGCGTTTTCCTTGTAGAGGGTGGTGTAATCCGCCGTCAGGATATCCAGAAATTCGTCCACCATCGACATATTATATCCGTTAAACGCCTTGGTAAAGGCGTGTTCCGAAACTTCCTGCGGCGTAAGCATAGTCAATTCCCCCTGAATCTGTTTGTATCTTGTGGGTCCCACGGACGGGACAACACAGCACATAGGGCGTGACGATCCGTCGCGCCCTATGGCAAATGGATTTTACTGCTTAGAAATACAGCCCGTTGTTCTCCAGTTCATCGATGAGATCACCGAGAATGTCCACGTTGTAGGGCGTAATGATGTAGGTGGAGATGGCCACCTTCTTGATCTTGCCCTCGTTGGCGTAGGCCACGCCGGACAGGAAGTCCAGCAGGCGGCGGGCAATGTCCTTGTTGGTGGACTCCAGGTTGAGGACCACGGTGCGCTTTTCACGCAGGTGGTCAGCGATCTCGCTGGCGTTCTCGAAGCGCTCGGGCTTCACCAGCACCACCTGCAGCTGGGTGGTGGTGTGGATGTTGACCACCTTGTTGCTGCGGCGCTCGTTATCCAGAGAATAGAGGCTGCCGGTGGACTCCTGAGCGGCCTGGCTCTTGGCGCTCTTGCGCTCCAGCCGGTCGCCGCCGGTGCGGTCCATCCGCTCACTGCGGGAGACAGGCTCGAAGTCGTCCTCGTAGTCGTCCTCGGGCTCGTCCTCGTAGGGGCGGGCCAGCCGCCGCAGTTCATCAAACAATCCCATATTCGGTTACCTCCTGAATCATATCAAGCTTTATGCATGGGAGGGCGGGGGCCGAACAGGGCGGTGCCTACGCGCACCAGGGTGGCGCCCTCGCGGACGGCGTCCTCATAATCGCCGCTCATTCCCATAGAAAGACAGTCGATTGTGGTTCCATTATCCGACATCTTGCCTCTTATGTCAACAAAAAGCTGACGCATTTTCGCAAAAAAGGGCCGGTTTCCGTCGGGTCCCTCGGCCACCGGAGGGATGGCCATCAGCCCCCGCAGATTCACATGGGGACAGGCGGCGGCTTTTTGGGCCAGGGCGGGCAGCTCGTCGGGAGAAATGCCGCTTTTGGACTCCTCCCCGCCGATGTTGATCTCCAGCAGAATGTCCTGGACCAGGTCCAGCTTGGCGGCCTGGGCCTCGATGGCGTCCAGCAGGTGCTCCGAGCCTACCGACTCGATGAGATCCACCCGGCCCACCACCTGCTTGACCTTGTTGGTCTGCAGATGGCCGATGAAATGGAGGGCGGCCCCGGCATAGGCGTCGTCATCCAGGTGGGCGGTCATCTCCTGCACCCGGTTCTCTCCGCAGATGGTGATACCGGCGGCAATGGCCTGCCGGATGGTATCCGAGGTCTGGACCTTGGTGGCGGCCACCAGGGTGATCTCGGACGGGTCACGGCCCACTTCCCGGGCCGCGGCGGCGATGTTGGCCTTGACCTGCGCTACTTTCTCTTCCAGGGACATAATAGGCACCTCCAAAAAATACACACATAAATAAGGCAAAACCGCCTGCGCGTCTGGTGCGCAGAGGGATCGTCCAAACTAATCGATGACCTTGCCGTCATAGAGCTCGCCGGAGGAGATGATGATCTGGTCTCCCGCCCGCAGGGCCTTTTTGGCTGCCGTGGTGGTGGAGGTATCGGCAGCGGTGACCAGGATGTAGTTGTCCTCCTCGGCCAGGATGGATACCGGCTTGAACTCGGCACACTGGCCCACCAGGGCATACACGCCGGTGACCGATACCTGGGACTCCTCGCCGGTCTCGCTGTCGGTGACGGTCTGCTGCTCCACCCGCAGGGCCTCCTTGGGCAGGCGGATGCCGGAGGTGGTCTCAAAGACCAGCTCCACCGTCTGCCGCCGCAGCAGGGTGGTGTCGGACAGGAACTTGTCGGTGGACAGTACCACCACCACCTGCCCGTCCACCGGGTCCCCCAGCCGCTCCACCTTCATGTCCACCTCGCCGGACCAGTCCCGGGAAAAGCGGACGGTGATGCTGCGGCCCTCCACCAGCCGCTCGGCGTCCGCCTCCGGCAGGGTGCAGGCAAAGTACCAGGTGGAATTGGTGATGAGCTTGCCAATGGCGGAGGTATCCTCCGCCGGCTTCTGGTTGGACAGGTCCTTCAGCTGGGCCGGGGTAAGGGTCTCCATCATAGCGGGGGTGATAAGGCTCTCGTATCCGTCCACCAGACCGGAGAAAATGCCCGACTGGGCGGCGGTGACCCGGCTGGTGCTCTGGGAGGCCTGGGCGGTCAAAGACTGGATCTGGGCCTTCACGTCGTCCAACGAGGCCTGGAGAGCGGCGGTGGAGTCCTCCCCCTCCGCATCAAAGGTATAGCTGCGCTTATAAATCAGGCTCTTCAGCTCCATGGTCTGGCTCTCCAGACCGGTGAGGTCGCCGGAGGCGGAAGCCCCCCGAAGATTGGCAATGGCGTCGGCCACCCGGTCGCTGAGCTGGGCGGAGTCGCCGCTGCCGCCGGTCTGGGCCAGGGCGTATTCCAGCTGCTCCTGCTCCAGCAGCAGCTGCTGGAGGGTCTCCCGCTGGGTGAGTCCGGCGTCGCTCTGGTAGAGCAGGGCCACGGTCTCACCCCGGCTTACCTTCTCCCCCTCCTCGGGGAGGACCTCCACCGTGCCGCCCTGGCCGGTGAGGACACTCTCCTCCCGGACCAGAAAGCCGGTGGCCTCCACGCTGTCGCTGACGGTGTAGGTATAGGCCAGCACCGTGGGATAGAGCTCCCGCAGGCTGCTGAAGGCGGAGACTCCGATGGAAATGAGTACCCCCGCCAGTACGAGCAGCATCACGATGCGGGAATTCAAAGAACCTTGCTTCATAGGCGCTCCTTTGGTCAGTCGCCGCGCTCCTCCCGCTCCAGAGAGATGGCCCGTTCGGGCACGATGGTGGAGATGGCGTGCTTGTAGATCACCTGCTGCTTGTCCCCCGTCATAAGTACCACCACAAAGGCGTCATAGCCCACGATCTGGCCTTTCAGCTGATAGCCGTTCATCAAAAAGGTGGTGACGTTGGCCCGGGTCCGCCGGGCGCGGAGCAGGAACAGGTCTTGCAGGTTGGGTGTCTTTTGCATTTGGATGCACTCCTTTTTCTCTGAGATGCATCCAATATATACCAATTACTGGAAAGGTTTTGTCGAATGCTGGGGAAGGGACCACATTTCCCGGGGAGTTATGCCCGTCCGAACCGCTTTTCGATCTGGCTGCGGGTCAGCTCAATGGCCACCGGGCGGCCATGGGGACAATATTTCACTTCCCCCGCCATGACAGCTTTAGCCACCTTGAGCAGCTCGGCCTCCCCGTTTTTCTGGCCCCCCTTGATGGCCGCCTTGCAGGCCATGGTGTGGAGGAGGGCGTCCCGGGCGCTGTCCGGGTCGGCGGTGCCGCAGGTGATGAGCCTGCCCGCCAGCTCCAGCAGCACGTCGGGAATGGCGGCGGCGTCCACGTCGTCGGGGGCGGTGCGGACGATGATAGCCCCGCCGCCGAAGTCCTCCGCCTCAAAGCCGAAGCGCTCCAGCAGGGGCAGCTGGGCCAGCAGGGCGGCCCCCTCCTCCGCCGGAGGGGTAAAGACCACCGGGGTGAGCAGGGTCTGGACCATGGGGGTGTACCCCGCCGCCTTCAGGCGGTCAAAGTTCATCCGCTCGTGGGCGGCGTGCTTGTCGATGAGGAGCACCTTGTCCCCCTGCTCCACGATGATGTAGGTGTTTAAGACCTCACCCACCATGCGCCAGGGTGTTTCTTCCGGCTCGGGCTGGATGGGAGTCTGGGGTTCCACAGGGGGGATGGTGGGAACGGGTTCCTTTTCGACCACCGTAGGGGCGACCCTTGTGGTCGCCCGCGGGGTCTCGGGAGCCGCCTCCACAGGCGGGGTGGTTTTGGCCGGGATGTCTGGGACAGCAGTCCTTACAGACGATGGGGTGGGAGCCGGGGCCGGTTTGGGCTCGGGCTGTATGGTGGAGGCGGTTGGAACCGGCCGTTCCGGAACGGTAGGGGCCACCCTTGTGGCCGCCCGCACAGGTTGAGCGGTTTGGGCAGGCCGGGCGGCAATATCGTGGAGAGGCAGAGACGGGGCGGGTTTGTCCGCCGTCTTGCGGAACTGCTCCGCCGTCATGGTGCGGAAGGTGGTCTGGTGAGGGGTCACCGTGTCCTGAGTTGCCTTGGGGGCCAGCCGGGGGCTGTCCGCCAGGGCGGAGGGCCGGGACCGGTCGGCCTCCAGGGTGGACTTTACGGCGTAATACACCGCGTCAAATACCTTTTTATCGCTGCCGAACTTGACCTCCTGCTTGGTGGGGTGGACGTTCACGTCCACGGCGTTGAGCCTGGTGGTCAGGTGGAGCACGCAGCCGGGGAACTTGCCCACCATCTTCTGGTTGGCGTAGGCCTCCTCCAGGGCGGCCATCATGGTGCGGCTCTTTACATACCGGCCGTTGACGAAGAAGTGCTGATAGCCCCGGGTGCCCCGGCAACAGGTGGGCAGGGACACAAAGCCGGTGACGCTCATATCCTCCCCGGAGCCCTTCACCGGGGTGAAGCCAAGGGCCAGGTCCCTCCCCAGCACCGCGTACAGGGCAGACTGGAGCTTGCCGTCGCCGGGGGTGAGCAGGTCCTGCTTGCCGTCCCGGAGGAACTTGATGCTCACCTCCGGGTGGGACAGGGCCAGCCGCTGGATCATGGCGAAGCAGGCGGCGCTCTCGGCGGAGTCCTTCTTCATAAACTTGAGCCGGGCGGGGGTGTTGTAGAACAGATCCTTCACCACCATGGTGGTGCCCTGGGGACAGCCCGCCTCCTCCTGACTTACCACCACCCCCGCCTCCAGAGAGAGGGCGGTGCCCAGGGGGGCGTCGGCGGTGCGGGTGAGCAGCTCCATCCGGGACACGGCGGAGATGGCGGCCAGAGCTTCGCCCCGGAAGCCCAGGGTGCCGATGGCCTCCAGGTCGTACTCGGTACGCAGCTTGCTGGTGGCGTGACGGAGAAAGGCGGTGGGGGCCTCATCGGCGGCAATGCCGCAGCCGTTGTCGGTGACCCGGATCAGGGTCATGCCCCCGTGCTGGATCTCCACCGTCAGCTTGTCCGCTCCGGCGTCGATGGCGTTTTCCATCAGCTCCTTCACCACGGAGGCGGGCCGCTCCACCACCTCGCCGGCGGCGATCAGGTCGGCCACATGGGAGTCAAGTTGTTGGATGTGAGGCATAAAAGTACCAACTTTCCAGGAAAGAAAATGGAAACGGGCCGATGTGGGCATCGGCCTCTACCGTTAAAAAGGGCCTTGTAGGGGCGGGTGCCCACACCCGCCCGCACTTATCTGAGCGCCCCCAGCAACGTAAACCCGTTGATGGCCATATGCAGGGCGACGGCGCTCCAGATGGAGCCGCCCCGGTCGTAGCACCAGGCCAGCGCCAGGGCCATGGGGGCATACTGGATCATCAGCAGCAGGTACCGCAGGTCCAGGGTCCCAAAGGCATACACAAACTGGACGGCGCAGTAGAAGGAGTAGAGGATCACCGACAGCACATAGCCCAGGGGCCGGCTGTAATTGCGGACCGAGCCGAAGAGCAGACCACGGAACAGGGGCTCCTCCACCAGGGGCATGAGTACCACCAGAATAAAGACGGTGGCGGTGGGGGCGAAGTAGTATTGCTCGGGGTAGCTGATCAGGTTGGGGTTCTGCACCGGCAGGGGGATGAGGCCCACCAGGAAGGAGAGCACCTCGGCTCCCACCAGGCCGGTGACAAAGGCGAACAGGTTCTCCGGCAGCCAGTCCAGCAGCAGCCGGAAGCCGGTTCTCAGGAAGGACCAGAACACCAGAAAGGTGAGAGAAGCAATGATGAGGTAGTACACCACGTTGGCCTCGGCCACCGGAAACTCCCCCTGATAGGAGCGCTGGACCCAGCCCATGAGCCAGGGGAAGAGAAACACATACAGGGCGAAAAAGACCCAGCCCCGGTAACATTCGGCCCGGGTGATCTGGGGCCGCCAGGGGCGGCGCCGTCCGGTGAGCATGGTGTGTTCCTCCTTTTTTGTGGTTGGTTTTATACCAGCTGCTTCAATTCAAAGAGCAGGTTCATGGCCTCGATGGGGGTGAGGGTGTTGAGATCCACCCCCTGGAGCCGCCGGACCACCTCTCCGCCCCCCATGTCCAGCAGGGACATCTGGTCGGTGGAGGGAGCCGCCGGGGCCTGGGGAGTCTGGACCCCACCTGCCTCCAGCTCCTTCAGAATGTGGCGGGCCCGGGTGATGACCTTGTCGGGCACCCCGGCCAGCTTGGCCACTTCAATGCCGTAGCTCTGGTCGGCCCCGCCGGGGACGATCTTCCGCAGGAAGAGAATGTCGTCCCCCTTCTTCTTGGCGGCGATGTTGTAGTTCTTTACCCCGGGGATGACGCCCTCCAGGGCGGTGATCTCATGGTAGTGGGTGGCAAAGAGGGTCTTGGCCCCCAGCTTTTTCTTGTCGGCGCAGTACTCCAGCACCGCACGGGCGATGGACATACCGTCGTAGGTAGAGGTGCCCCGGCCGATCTCGTCCAGGATGAGCAGGCTTTTGCTGGTGGCGTTTTTTAAGAGTTCCGCCACCTCAGTCATCTCCACCATGAAGGTGGACTGACCGGCGGACAGGTCGTCGCTGGCTCCGATGCGGGTGAACACCCGGTCCACGATGCCGATGCGGGCCGAGCGGGCGGGGACAAAGGAGCCCATCTGAGCCATCAGGACGATGAGGGCCACCTGCCGCATATAGGTGGACTTACCTGCCATGTTGGGGCCGGTGATGATGGCCACCGTGTTGTCTTTTCCGTCCATCCAGGTGTCGTTGGGGACAAAGAGAGCGTTTTTCAGCATTTTTTCCACCACGGGATGGCGGCCCTCGGAGATGTCGATGGTGTCGGACAGGTCCACCTCCGGGCGGCAGTAGCCGTTCTCGGCGGCCACGGCGGCAAAGGAGGCCAGCACGTCCACCTGGGCCACGGCGGCGGCGGAGCGCTGGATGTCCCCCACCCGGGCGGCGGCCTGCTGCCGCAGGTCGCAGAAGAGCTGATACTCCAGGGCGGTGACCCGGTCCTGGGCGGACAGGATCTCGTGCTCCAGGTCCTTCAGCTCCTGGGTGATGAACCGCTCGCAGTTCACCAGGGTCTGCTTGCGGATGTAGTGGTCGGGCACCTGGTCGTAGTAGGACTTGGATACCTCGATGTAGTAACCGAATACTTTGTTGAAGCCCACCTTCAGACTCTTGATGCCGGTCTTTTCCTTCTCCCGGGCCTCCACGGCGGCCACCAGGTCCTTGCCGTTGGTGAGGATGTCCCGCAGCCGGTCCACCTCAGGGTTGTAGCCCGCCCGGATAAAGCCGCCCTCCCGGACGGAGAAGGGGGGCTCGTCCACAATGGCGGAGCAGATCAGCTCCCGCAGGTCGGGCAGGTCGTCCAGGGCGGCGGACAGGGAGGTGAGCAGGGCCCCGGAGTAGGGGGAGAGCAGCTCCCGCAGACGGGGCAGCTTGCCCAGGCCGGTGGCCAGAGCCATCAGGTCCCGCCCCCCCGCGGTGCCGTACACGATGCGGCCGATGAGCCGCTCCAGGTCGGTGACCTCCCGCAGGGTGTTTTTCAGCTCGTCCCGGCCGATGGGGTCCCCCACCAGCTCCTCCACCGCACCCAGCCGGCGGCTGATGGCGCCGGGGGAGAGCAGGGGCCGCTCCATCCAGGCGCGGATGAGCCGGTGGCCCATGGCAGTGCGGGTCTTGTCCAGCACCCACAGCAGGCTCCCCTTCTTTTCCTTGGAGCGGAGGGTCTCGGTGAGCTCCAGATTGCGCCGGGCGGTAAGGTCCAGCTCCATGAACTGACCGGAGGTGTACCAGGTGAGGCTGGTGATGTGGGAGAGGTCGGTCTTCTGGGTCTCGTACAGGTAACTCAAAAGGCCCCCCACCGCCTGGAGGGCGTGGTCGTCCCCCTGGGGCAGCTGGTCCAGGCCGCTGGTGAACTGCTCCCCCACCAGAGTGCGGGCGGCGTCGGGCCGGAAGCGGGCCTCCCCGCCGTTCTCGCACCGGCAGTCCAGCTTGTTGGTGAGAAAGTCCAGCAGGGCGGCGTCGCTGTAGGCCCCGTCGGACAGCATGGCCTCCCGGGGGGAGAAGCGGCCCAGCTCGTTGCACAGGTGCTGGTTGGCGTCGGGGCCGGTGAAGGAGGTGACGGAGATCTCGCCGGTGGAGATGTCGCAGAAGCACAGCCCCGCCCCGGCGGAGTCCTGGTAAATGGCGCAGATGAAGTTGTTGCGGCCCTCCTCCAGCATGGAGGAGGCGATGACGGTGCCGGGGGTGACGATGCGGATGATGTCCCGGTCCACCAGCCCCTTGGCGGTGGCGGGGTCCTCCATCTGCTCGCAGATGGCCACCTTGTAGCCCTTGGCGATGAGCCGGGCGATGTAGGCGTCGGCACTGTGGTAGGGCACGCCGCACATGGGGGTGCGCTGATCCTCCGGCTTGCCCCGGTCCCGGGTGGTGAGGGTGAGATCCAGCTCCTTGGAGGCCAGCTTGGCGTCCTCCTGGAACATCTCATAGAAGTCACCCAGCCGGAAAAAGAGGATGCAGTCCGGGTGAAGCTCTTTCATTTTCAGATATTGGCGCATCATGGGGGTCAGCTCGGACGGCATGGCGGGCGCTCCTTTTCTAAATGATAATTGAAATGGAAAGGGACGGATTGCCGCGCCAGTGTGCGCACTGGCTCGCAATGACGGCCCTATAGTGTGGGGTACAGATCAGTCCATCCGGGATTCCGGCGGTTGACCAGGGCGTTTTTTCGTTTCCTGGACCAGGATTTGATCTGCTTTTCTCGGGCAATGGCTGATTTGATGGATGGGGTGGCCTCAAAATAGACCAATTTTGTAATATCATAACGGGCGGTATAGCTGGCGGGATCGGCATGGGCGCGGTGCTGGGCGACCCGGCAGACCAGGTCCCGGGTTACCCCGGTGTAAATGGCTACATTGGTGGCGTTTGCCAGGATATAGGCGTAATACATGGCTCCGTCCTCCTGCCTGTCATTGCGAGCCAGTGCGCGCACTGGCGTGGCAATCCGTATTTTACTCCGCCTTCTCCCCCATCAAAGACCACTTATTGGCCCCGGTGATCTTCACGTCCACAAACTGGCCGATGAGGGACTCGTCCCCGGTGAGGCGCACCAGCCGGTTGCCGGGGGTGCGGGCAGTGAGGCCCTTGTCGTCGGTGCCGTCCACCAGGCAGCGCACCGTCTTGCCGATATAGGCCTTGTGCTTTTCCTCGGAAATCTGGTCCTGCCGCTCCACCAGCCGCTGGAACCAGGCCGCCTTCTCCTCCTTGGAGACGGGGTCGTCCATCTTGGCGGCGGGGGTGCCCACACGGGGGGAATAAATAAAGGTAAAGAGGGCGTCAAACCGCACCTCGTCCAGCAGGGTCATGGTCTGCTCGAACTCCTGGGCGGTTTCCCCGGGAAATCCCACAATGACGTCGGAGGTGATGACCACGTCGGGGATGGCCTCACGCAGGCGGCGCACCTTGTCCAGGTAGCCCGCCCGGTCGTATACCCGGTTCATGGCCTTCAGCACCCGGTCGCTGCCCGCCTGGAAGGGCAGGTGGAAGCAGGGGGCGATCTTGGGGGAGGACGCCATGGTATCAAAGAGCTTCTGGGAGGCGTCCTTGGGGTGGCTGGTCATAAAGCGCAGCAGGAAATCCCCCGGAATCTGGGAGGCCGCCTTCAAGAGGTCTGCGAAGTCCATGGGGTCGTCCAGATCCTTGCCGTAGGAGTTGACGTTCTGGCCCAGCAGGGTGATGTCCTTGTACCCCTCGGCCACCAGGCCCCGGATCTCCTCCAGAATGACCTCCGGCTGACGGGACCGCTCCCGGCCCCGGACGTAGGGCACAATGCAGTAGGTGCAGAAGTTGTTGCAGCCGTACATGATGGACACCCAGGCCTTCACCTTGTCCTGACGCACCACCGGGATGCCCTCGGCGATGGAGCCGGGCTCGTCGGCGATGTCGAAGATGCGGCCCCGGCGGGTCACCAGCCGGTACAGGAGTTCCGGGAACCGCCACAGGGCGTGGGGCCCGAACACCAGGTCCACCTGCCGGTAGCTCTCCTTGATCTTCTGGGCACGGTGGGGCTCCTGAGCCATGCAGCCGCACACGCAGATGAGCTGGTTGGGCTTGGCCCGCTTGGTGTGCACCAGGGCGCCCACGTTGCCCAGCACCCGCATCTCGGCGTGCTCCCGGATGGCGCAGGTGTTGATGAGGATCAGATCGGCTTCCGCCTCGCTGTCGGTGAAGTCGTAGCCCATCTCCCGCAGGTAGCCCCGCAGCCGCTCGGAGTCGGCCTCGTTCTGCTGGCAGCCGTAGGTGTCCACGAAGGCCAGGGGGGCGGTGGGACGGGCGGCGTTGCGCTCGTGCAGTTTCTGGCAGAAGTCCCGCTGACGCGCCACGTCGGCGGGGGAAATTTTGGTGGTCTGTCGGTTCAAAACGGTTCCTCCCGAAAAGTCTGTATCAATGTTTAATCATAGCACTTTTTGCGCTCAAACACAAGGCCCGTCCCCTTTTCATTGACTCAAATCGGCAGGGAGTATATAATGGAAAGGACTATCCACGGAAAGGCGGCGGAGCCATGAAAACCCTGGTCATCGAGCGGGATGCACTGAAGAATAATATCTCCGTGGTCAAGGAGCGGGCGGGGGGCGCCGTGATCTACGGCGTGGTCACCGGAGACGGCCAGGGAGCCGGTCTGGTGGAGCTGGCAAAGGCCCTGCGGGCCGAGGGCATCGGCCGCTTCGCCGTGTCCGAGGTGGCGGAGGCCGCCGCCCTGCGGAAGGCGGGCTTTGTGGAGGAGGAGATCCTCATGCTCCGCTGTACCACCGACCGGGAGGAGCTGGAACAGCTGCTGGATCTCAACGTGATCTGCACCGTGGGCTCCCACGACAGCGGCATGGCCCTCAACGGGGTGGCGGAGGCCCGGTCCACCATTGCCGAGGCCCACATCCAGATTGACACCGGCATGGGCTTCGGGGGCTTTCTCTCCAGCGAGCCGGAGAAGATCCTGTCCACCTTCCGGGACCTGTCCAGCATCGCTGTGTCCGGGGTGTATACCCAGCTATACACCAAGAGCCGCAAGGGCAAGGCCCTGGCGGCCCAGGTGGAGGAGTTCACCAAAACGGTGGAGGCCATCCATGCCGCCGGATTTGAGACGGGCACCGTCCACGCCGCCGGGTCCTATGTGCTGATGCACCATCCTGCCGCCCGGCTGGGGGGCGTCCGGGCGGGTACCGTCCTCATGGGCCGGTGCCGCCGGGCCAGAGGAGACGGCCTGCGCCGGGTGGGCTACGGCGAGGTCAAGGTGGAGGAGACCCGCTGGGTGCCCAAGGGCCACATTGTGGGGGGCAACACCCCCGCGCCCCTGAAGAAAAACACCCGGGTGGCGGTGCTCCCCGTGGGGTATCAGAACGGCTTCGGCATGGGCCGCCCCTGGGCGGGAGGCCTGCTGGACGCCATCCGCCGCTGGCTCACCCAGCGGCAGATCACCGTCCGGGTCAACGGCCAGAAGGCCAGAGTTATCGGGGGCATCGGCGCCATCGAGACCATTGTGGATGTGACCGACCTGAAATGTACCGCCGGAGACAAGGCGGTGTTCGATATTGACCCCATTTTTGCCAAGGGGTTTGTCCGTGAATATCGGTAAATGAGAAAGGAATTTATACTATGCGTGCAGTTGTGACCCGCGTGAAGAATGCCTCCGTCACCATCGACGGCAAGGTGAACGGCGAGATCGGCCAGGGCTTCCTGGTGCTGCTGGGGGTGGCCCCCGGCGATACCGAGGCCCAGGCCGTCAAGATGGCCGACAAGGTGTGCGGCCTGCGTATCTTTGAGGATGAGAACGAAAAGATGAACCTGAATCTGGAGGCGGTGGGGGGGTCCCTGCTGGTGGTGAGCCAGTTCACCCTCTACGCCGACACCAAGTCCCGCCGTCCCGGCTTCTCCGGGGCCGCCAAGCCGGATATCGCCATCCCTCTGTATGAGAAATTTATGGCCGAGTGCGCCAGCCGGGGCTTTGAGGTCCAGCACGGCGAATTCGGCGCCGATATGCAGGTTTATAGTCAGAACGACGGTCCTGTGACCATTCTGCTGGACACCGACCAGATGTAACGCCGAATTCGCCCCCGCGCTTTGCGCGTCCGAGCGTTTTGCCAGAGGCAAAACCTCGATGCCGGGCGGATTCACTCCGCCCGAGCAGATCAAAAGATGCGGGGTCCCCGCAGGGCCGTGGCCCTGTGGGGGATTCGGCGCCGATATGCAGGTTTATTCTCAAAATGACGGTCCTGTGACCATTCTGCTGGACACCGATACCATGTAAAGAAGGGGGCAGACATCCCATGAAAATTCGTGTTTTACAGGTGGGGCCCATCGGCACCAACTGCTATCTGCTGGAGGACGAGGACACCCACACCGCCGCCGTGGTGGACCCCGGCGACGAGGCCGGCCGCATCCTGGCCCAGGCCAGGGAGGACGGGGTGGAGATCCAGTCCATCCTGCTGACCCACGCCCACTATGACCACACCACCGGCGTGGCGGGGCTGCTCAAGGCGTTGCCGGGCATCCCCGTGTACCTCCATCCCGACGACGCCGCCCGGCTGGGCAGCCCGTTGTTTCCCCCGCTGGGCACCGACCCCAAGCCCTATGACGACGGCGACCTGGTGAAGGTGGGAGGCATCGACGTGCAGGTGATCCACACCCCCGGCCACACCCCCGGCGGGGTGTGCCTGATGGCGGGGGATGCCCTCTTCACCGGCGACACCCTGTTCCAGGGCTCCATGGGCCGCACCGACCTGCCCGGAGGCAGCTATGAGGAGATCATGGCCTCCCTGGCCCGGCTGGCCCGGCTGCCCGGGGACTTCCACGTCCTCCCCGGCCACATGGATCTGTCCACCCTGGAGGCCGAGCGGAAGAGCAACTACTATATGCAGCAGGCCATGGGGTAATCTGATTTCCCCGGAAAGGATCATTCCGCTATGAAACTCTACCTCCGCGGCCACGACTACAAATATGCCGCCGAGCAAATGTTATTGACGCTTTTTCCTGACCAGCGGCCGGAATACGACGACCAGCTCCCCGCTGCCGGGGAGGACCATCTGGTGCTCTCCCTGAGCCGGGGCAAGCTGTGGGCCACCGCCACCGCCAGGCTGACTTACCACGGTCAGTCATATGGGGCAAGCCGCCGGTGTAAACTGGAAGAGCTCACCGATGACCTCTCCACCAGCCGGGCCCTCCAGCGGATCCTGAAGCTGGCCTTCTACGACGCCGGGGTGGCCGCCCGTGGGAACGAGCCCCCCTGGGGGGCGTTGACCGGCGTGCGGCCGGTGAAGATCCCCACCAAGGCCATGCTGGCCGGCGCCACCCCCGCTCAGGCCGAGCGGGTGCTGAAGGACACCTACCGGGTGTCCCCCCTGCGGCGGCAGCTGGCCATGGACTGCGCCCAGGCCAGCCTGGACGCCCAGCGGAGCCTGGGGCCGGAAGAGGTGTCCCTCTATGTGGGCATCCCCTTCTGCCCCACCCGGTGCGCCTACTGCTCCTTCGTGTCCGCCGACGTGGGCCGTGCCCTCAAGCTTATCGAGCCCTTCCTGGACTGCCTTTCCCGGGAAATCAAGGCTACCGGTGAGATGCTGGCGGGGGCGGGGCTGAAGGTGCGCTCCGTCTACTTTGGCGGCGGCACTCCCACCACCCTGTCCGCCCCCCAGCTGGACCGGCTCATGGGGGAGCTGGCCGACTCCATTGACCTGTCCGCCTGCACCGAGTACACGGTGGAGGCCGGGCGGCCCGACACCATTACCCGGGAAAAGCTGGAGGTTCTCTTCCGCCGGGGCTGCGGCCGGGTGTCGGTGAATCCCCAGACCATGCAGGACCATGTGCTCACCGCCATGGGCCGGGCCCATCGGGCCGAGGACATCCGCAGGGCCTACGCCATGGCCCGGGACAGCGGCATCCCCTGCGTCAACATGGATCTCATCGCCGGTCTGCCCGCCGACAGCGTGGACGGCTTCCGGTCCTCCCTGGATCAGGTGCTGGCCATGGCGCCGGAGAATATCACCGTCCACACCCTGGCCATGAAGAAGGGTTCCCGGCTGATGGAGGAGGGGAGCGGCGTGCCCGCCGATGAAGAGGTGGCCGCCATGCTGGAGTATGCCTGGGCCGCCCTGCGGGGGGCGGGGCAGATCCCCTATTACCTCTACCGTCAGAAGTATATGTCCGGCTCCTTTGAGAACGTGGGCTGGTGCCTGCCGGGCACCGAGAGCCTCTATAACATCTGCATGATGGAGGAGCTGCACACCATCGTCTCCCTGGGAGGCGGCGGGGTGACCAAGCTGGTCAACCCGGCCACCGGCCACATCGAACGGGTGGCCAACCCCAAGTATCCCAAGGAGTATATCGAGAAAATTGACGCCGTCTGCGCCGGAAAGGAGCGGGTGGCCCGCTTCCACGGCGCCCTGTAAGGAGGTCCGTTATGCCCTATCAGCTGCAAGAGATCAACCAGAGCATCCGCACCGACCCCAAGGGATTTCTGGAGGCCTGCGACGCCGCCTATCAAAGCCGCATTGCGTCGGCGGTGGACCGCATCCTGGAGCGGATGAAGGAGAGCCCCATCGTGCTGCTGTCCGGCCCCTCCGGCTCGGGCAAGACCACCACCGCCCTCAAGCTGGAGCAGGAGCTGGAGCGCCGGGGTGTGAATACCCACGCCATCTCCATGGACAACTACTATAAAACCCTCAACCGCAAGACCGCCCCCCGCACCCCTGAGGGGGACATCGACTACGAGTCCCCGGTGCTGCTGGACCTGGACCTGCTGGACGAGACCTTCTCCCGGCTGTCCCAGGGCGAGTGGGTGGTGGTACCCAAGTATGAGTTTGCCCGGCAGATGCGCAACGACAGCCGGGGCACCTTCCTGAAACTGGACAAAAACGAGATCGCCATCTTTGAGGGCATCCACGCCCTCAACGACGACATCTTCGGCCGCCACCCCGAGGCCACCGGCCTGTACATCTCCGCCCGCTCCAACGTGCTGGAGGGGGAGGAACTGCGGTTTAAGGGCACCTGGATGCGGATTTCCCGCCGGGCGGTCCGTGACTATAATTTCCGGGGCACAGACCTTTTGGAAACCCTTTTGATGTGGTATAATGTGCGCCGGGGCGAGAAGAAGTATATCTCCCCCTTCAAGAACCGGGCCAATATCATCATCGACTCCTCCCTGCCCTATGAGGTGTCGGTGTTTGCCAACTACGCCCACGCCCTGAAAGAGGCGGTGGACCAGATCCCCGCCGACAACCCCCGCTATCATGAGTTCCACGATCTGGTGGACGCCTTCCGGTACTTTGAGCCGGTGGACCCGGCTCTGGTACCCCCCGAGTCCCTCATCCGGGAGTTTATCGGCGGCGGGACCTACAGCTACTAATCATGTCCAGGGGGGACTTTGTCCCCCCGCTTCTCCCATATCAATCCCTGGTAACAACATAGGAAAGAAGGAAAAATACCATGTCAGAATGCACCCACAACTGTTCCTCCTGCGGCGAGAGCTGCGGCGAGCGCACCGCCCCCCAGGATCTCCACGTTCCCGCCAACGGCCTGTCCCACATCGGCAAGGTCATTGCCGTGGTCAGCGGCAAGGGCGGCGTGGGCAAGAGCCTGGTGACCTCCTCCCTGGCGGTGGCCATGCGCCGCATGGGCAAGAAGGTGGCCGTGCTGGACGCCGACATCACCGGCCCCTCCATCCCCGCCGCCTTCGGCATCCACACCCGGGCCGAGGGCAGCGAGCTGGGCATCTACCCCGCCGAGACCAAGACCGGCATCGGCATCATGAGCCTCAACCTGCTCACCGAGCATGAGACCGACCCCGTGATCTGGCGGGGGCCCGTCATTGCCGGCACCGTCAAGCAGTTCTGGACCGACGTGATCTGGGGGGACGTGGACTATATGTTCGTGGATATGCCTCCCGGAACCGGCGACGTGCCCCTGACCGTGTTCCAGTCCCTGCCCATCGACGGCATCGTGGTGGTCACCTCTCCCCAGGACCTGGTGAGCATGATCGTCACCAAGGCCGTCAAGATGGCTGAGATGATGCACATCCCCGTGCTGGGCCTGGTGGAGAACTACTCCTACTTCCAGTGCCCCGACTGCGGCAAGCGCCACGCCATCTTCGGCGAGAGCCACATTGACCAGGTGGCCGCCGGTCTGGGCCTGAAGGTGCTGGCCCGCCTGCCCATGGATCCCGCTGTGGCCGCCGCCTGCGACGCCGGCAAGATCGAGGACCTGGAGCAGAATTACCTGGCCGACGTGGCCAAGACCCTGGCAGAATAACCAGGATCAGGCTTTACAAAACGTTCATATTCGGTTCAAAACGGGTTCACAGGGAGAGGATAGGATAACAGCGTGGTCAGAAAGGCCACTCCTCTCTTTCCTCTCTTTTTCAGATCTTGGGAACACAGGCCCGCAACAGGCGGCGGGCCTGTGTTTCTGCGTTTTAGCCCCAAAAGGAGGGACAAGCCCATGCCCACCCGTGTGAAAAAACGCCGCCGTTCCCCTCTGCTGCCCGCCCTTATCATTCTTGTGCTGATTGGAGCGGCCTTCCTGATCTGGCGGCTGGCCTTCTCCGCCCCCCAGCCCTCCGGCGATCTGCCCGACTGGATCACCGAGGAGCTGCTCCCCATCAATCCCTATTCCCGGCCCGGCGAGCCCCTGGAGGAGGTCAACGGCGTGGTGGTCCACTATGTGGGCAACCCGGGCACCACGGCGGAGCAGAACAACAGCTACTTCCGAAACCTGGCCACCACCGGAGAGACCTACGCCTCCAGCCATTTCCTCATCGGCCTGGACGGGGAGATCATCTGCAACGTGCCCCTGGACGAGATCGCCTACTGTACCGGCCCCCGGAATGTGGACACCATCTCCATTGAGTGCTGCCACCCCGACGACACCGGGGCCTTCACTCAGGCCACCTACGACTCCCTTATCAAGCTGGTCCGCTGGCTTATGGACGAGTACCGCCTGGACACCGACCAAGTCATCCGGCACTACGATGTCACCGGCAAGGAATGTCCCCTTTATTATGTTCGAAACCCGGAGGCGTGGGAACAATTTAAGGCTGACTTGCAAGAATAGTCCGTTTTATTGGACAGCTGCTCTGGTATCCTGTACCCAACGATACAGGAAAGGAGCGCTGAACCATGGAATTTGAACTTCGCTATGTAAACGGACACATTGAGGTATACGACGCCGCCGGACGCTTCCGGTTTTCCGCCGACTCCCAGGGGGAGGCGCTGGCCGAACTGGAGGACATGGCCGCATAAGCAACAGGGCCGGACCACGGATTGCCGTGGTCCGGCCTTTCTTGACACTTTGGGCGGGAATAGGGTAATATAATAACGTATGCGCATCTTTTGCACCGGCTCTGAGGGCCGGCAGTTTTACGATATGAGGAGAGGCCCATGGCAAGAAGTTCTTCCCCAAAAAGTTACGGCAACGACTCCATTTCCTCCCTGAAGGGGGCGGATCGAGTCCGCAAGCGCCCGGCCGTCATCTTCGGCTCCGACGGGCTGGAGGGCTGCGAACACGCGGTGTTTGAGATCCTGTCCAACGCCATCGACGAGGCCAGAGAGGGCCACGGCAATCTCATCACCGTCACCCGGTATGAGGACAAGTCCATCGAGGTGGAGGACTTCGGCCGGGGCTGCCCGGTGGACTGGAACGAGAAAGAGCAGAAGTACAACTGGGAGCTGGTGTTCTGCGAACTGTACGCCGGCGGCAAGTACAACAACAACTCCGGCGACAACTACGAGTACTCCCTGGGCCTCAACGGCCTGGGCTCCTGCGCCACCCAGTACGCCAGCCGCTACTTCGACGCGGTGATCCACCGGGACGGCTTTGAGTACACCCTCCACTTTGAGAAGGGCGAGAACGTGGGCGGCCTGAAGAAGGAGCCCTACAGCGGCAAAAAGACCGGCTCCAGGTTCCGCTGGCTGCCCGACCTGGACGTGTTCACCGACATCGACATTCCGGTGGAGTACTACCTGGATGTGCTCAAGCGGCAGGCGGTGGTCAACGCCGGTATTACCTTCCGGTTTCGCAATCAGGTGGGGGGCAAGTTCGAGACCACCGACTTCAAGTATGAAAACGGCATCGAGGACTATGTGAAGGAGCTGGCGGGGGACAACCCCCTGACCCAGCCGGTGTTCTGGCAGACCGAGCGCCGGGGCCGGGACCGGGCGGACAAGGACGAGTACAAGGTGAAGCTGTCGGTCTCCTTCTGCTTCTCCAACACGGTGCAGGTCATCGAGCACTACCACAACTCCTCCTGGCTGGAGCACGGCGGCTCCCCTGAGAAGGCGGTGAAGTCGGCCTTTGTCAACGGAATTGACGCCTGGCTGAAATCCCAGGGCAAGTACCAGAAGAACGAGAGCAAGCTGACCTGGGCCGACGTGGAGGACTGTCTGGTGCTGGTGAGCAACAACTTCTCCACCCAGACCTCCTACGAGAACCAGACCAAGAAGGCCATCACCAACAAGTTCGTCCAGGAGGCCATGACCGAGTTCCTCCGCTCCCAGCTGGAGGTCTACTTCATCGAGAACCCCTTCGACGCCGCCAAGATCGGCGAGCAGGTGCTCATCAACAAGCGCTCCCGGGAGAACGCCGAGCGCACCCGGCTGAACATCAAGAAGAAGCTGTCCGGCAATGTGGATATCTCCAACCGGGTGCAGAAGTTTGTGGACTGCCGCACCAAGGACACCACCCGCCGGGAGCTGTATATCGTGGAGGGCGACTCGGCTCTGGGCAGCGTCAAGCTGAGCCGGGACGCGGAGTTCCAGGGCATCATGCCCGTCCGGGGCAAGATTTTGAATTGCCTCAAGGCCGACTATGCCAAGATCTTCAAGAGCGAGATCATCACCGATCTTTTGAAGGTGCTGGGCTGCGGCGTGGAGGTCCACGACAAGCACGCCAAGGATCTGGCCGCCTTCGACCTCATGAACCTGCGGTGGAACAAGATCGTCATCTGTACCGATGCCGACGTGGACGGCTTCCAGATCCGCACCCTGATTCTGACCATGCTCTACCGCCTCACCCCCACCCTCATCCAGCGGGGCTATGTGTATATCGCGGAATCCCCCCTGTATGAGATCAATTATAAGGAAAAGACCTGGTTCGCCTACTCCGACGCCGAGAAGAACGACATTGTAAACGGCGAGCTGGCGGGCAAGAAGTGCTCCATCAACCGCTCCAAAGGTCTGGGCGAGAACGAGCCCGATATGATGTGGCTCACCACCATGAACCCCGAGACCAGGCGGCTCATCAAGGTCATGCCCGAGGATGTGGAAAACACCGCCCGGGTCTTTGACCTGCTGCTGGGGGACAACCTCCAGGGGCGGAAAGACCACATTGCAGAAAATGGATATAAATATCTGGAACTGGCGGATATTTCGTAACGGATACAGGCCGGGATCTGAAAAGATCCCGGCCTGTATATTCTTGCAAAAATAACCGCTGTTTGCTATAATTTATCCGCATCGTATTCAGGAGAATACAAAATATGGATCAGGAGGGATCATTTTGAGGAAATTGCTTTCTTGTGGTCTTACCCTGGCGCTCTGCGGGAGCCTGCTCACCCCCGCTTTTGCCGCTGACCAGGGGCTGACCCGGGGGGAGCTGGCCCAGCAGCTGGTGGAGCTGTGCGGCTACACCCAGGAGCTGGAGACCTACGAGGCCCAGCCCAGCGTCTACACCGACGTGGCGGATGACGCGGCCTGTCAGGGCGCCGCCAATCTGCTCCAGGACAAGGGCCTGATGCAGGGCAGCGGCGGCGGAGCCTTCCAGCCCCAGCGTACCGCCACCCCGCTGGAGGCGGCCACCGCCCTGATGCGCTGGGCGGGTCTGAGCGACAAACAGATCGGCGCCTGGCCCAACGATTACAGCGCCCTGGCCGACAGCCTGACTCTGGCCGGAGGGGACGTACTGACCGAAAGCTCCCTGAAGGAGATGGCGGAGCTTGCCGCTCAGTACCGGGAGACCATCCAGGCCGAGACCCCCGCGCCCCTGTTCGTCAACGGCGAGGCCCAGCCCATCTTCCCCTATGATACCATCATCCGGGAAGTGGTGTATGTGGAGACCCCCGTGGACACCGACAGCGACGGCAAGGCCGACCTGGTCAAGGTGCTGATCCAGCGCCCCGCCGCCACCGACGAGGGGATGAAGGCCGCCACCATTTTTGAGGCCCGGCCCTACTCCGCCGGCTGCACCGACGCCTATGACCTGGACACCTGGAATGCCCACATTGTGGACGCCCAGCTCACCCAGGCCCAGCAGTCCACCACCACGACCAAGGAGGACTGGGACTGGACTGCCGCCGACACCGAGGATGCCAAATTGACCCGGCAGACCGTGACCGGCACCGGCAAGGCCGGAGACGGCGGCGATGTGTGGGAGACCACCGAAAACGTGGATTCCTATGACTACTGGCTGGTGCGGGGCTACGCCTATGTGTCCTGCGCCGGACCGGGCACCCTGGGCTCCGACGGCTTTGAGACCTGCGCCAGCGCCGATGAGACCGCCGCCTTTGCCGCGGTGGTGCAGTGGCTGGCCGGGGACGAGAGCGTGAAGGCTTACACCGACAAGACCTCCGGCATTGAGGTAAAGGCCGACTGGTCCAACGGCAATGTGGCTATGACCGGCCAGTCCTATGCCGGTTCCACCGCCTTTGCCGTGGCCTCCACCGGCGTGGAGGGCCTCAAGACCATCGTGCCCCGGGCGGGCATCGCCAGCTGGTACGACTACTACCGCTCCCAGGGCACCGCGGCGGGCGGCCTGTACTACCCCGGCGACGACTGCAACATCCTGGCCGACTACTGTATGTCCCGCCAGCTGGACGGGGCGGATTACTCCACCATTCAGCTGGACTATGAGCGCTACCTCAGCGGCATGGTGGAGGAGCAGGACGCCCTTTCCGGCGACTACAACTTCTTCTGGGACGAGCGCAACTACACCAACGGCGCGGAGAACCTGAACTGCTCCGCCCTCATCACCCACGGCCTCAACGACTTCAACGTGCGGCCCAAGCAGTTTAACCTGATGTATGACGCCTTCCAATCCGCCGGTCAGGAGGCCAAGCTGGTCCTCCACCAGGGCGCCCACATGACCCCCGACCAGATCGACGGCCTGGACCTGAACGGCATCCTGGGCCGCTGGTATGCCCACTACCTGTACGGGGTGGACAACGGCGCCGAGGACGAGGCCAACGTCCGCATCCAGAGCAACACCGACCTGAGCTGGGCCAGCTATGACAGCTGGGGCAGCGACACCACCGTGCGCTTTGACGCCGGGGAGGGCCAGGCGGCCTTTTCCAGCGACCTGTCCGCCACCAGCTTCGACACCTCTCTGGCTGACACCGGCGACGGCTGGATCGAGTACTGCACCGACATGGCCTACGCCTGGGAGAACGATGTGATCTCCGGCAGCACCAGCGCCAGCAAGGTGTTCACCTTCGATGTGGAGGAGGACCTGCACATCAACGGCACTCCCACTGTCACCATCAAGGCCAGCGCCGACCAGCCCACCGGTATCCTCAGCGCTATGCTGGTGGATCTGGCCCCCGAGGGCGGCATGAAGGCCGTCATGCTGGAGCAGTACAGCGAGGCTGTGGCCACCGAGACCCTGGAGAGCGGCGCGGTGTGGCAGGGCGGCGGCCTGACGGCCAAGGACCTGCAGCAGTTTGCCCTGACCCAGACCGATCACAAGATTATCACCCGTGGCTGGATGGACATCCAGAACCGCACCTCCATCTACAATGTGGACACCGTGACCCCCGGCGAGTTCTACACCTTCCAGCTGGAGCTCCAGCCCATGGACTACACCGTGGAGGCCGGCCACCAGCTGGCCCTGGTGCTCTACTCCGTGGACCCGGAGGTTACCTACTGGCCCGAGACCGTCACCAACTTTACGGTGGACTGCACCGGCACCTACGTCACCATTCCTGTTATGGAGTAAACCCTTCCGGCGGTCTGCGCGTTGCGCGGGCCGCCGGTCTTTGTTTTGGCGCTTTACGGCGATGAATTGCGTTTTTTTCAAAGGAATGATATAATTCTAACCACTGAAAGCGGCCAGTCTGTACTGACAAAGGAATGATTTGATTTGGCAAAGAAAAAGGACCCCCAGGAGGGGGCGAAGAAGGTCAACAACCCCAACGTCATGGGCCTGCGGCCCGAGGTGCTGGAGCAGCCCATTACCGAGACGTTGGAGCTCAACTATATGCCCTACGCCATGAGCGTTATCGTCTCCCGGGCCATCCCGGAGATCGACGGGTTCAAGCCCTCCCACCGCAAGCTGCTGTACACCATGTACCAGATGCACCTGCTGGGCGGCAACCGGACCAAGAGCGCCAACGTGGTGGGCCAGACCATGAAATTAAACCCCCACGGCGACGCCGCCATCTACGACACCATGGTGCGCCTCTCCCGGGGCTACGGCGCCCTGCTCCACCCCCTGGTGGACTCCAAGGGTAACTTCGGTAAGGTGTACTCCCGGGACATGGCCTGGGCGGCCAGCCGTTACACCGAGGTGCGCTTAGACCCCATCTGCGCCGAGCTCTTCCGGGACATCGACCAGGACACGGTGGACTTTGTGGACAACTACGACGGCTCCATGAAAGAGCCCACCCTGCTGCCCACCACCTTCCCCAACGTGCTGGTGAGCGCCAACCAGGGCATCGCCGTGGGTATGGCCTCCAACCTGTGCGGCTTCAACCTGGCTGAGGTGTGCGACGCCACGGCGGCCTATCTGAAAAACCCCAGGGTCAACCTGATGGAGTATCTGAAGGCCCCCGACTTCCCCACCGGCGGCGAGCTGTTATATGACGAGGCCGCCCTGCGGCAGATCTACGACACCGGCCGGGGCTCCTTCCAGGTGCGGGCCCGGTGGCGCTACCTGAAGAGCGAGAACCTCATCGAGGTGTACGAGATCCCCTACACCACCACGGTGGAGGCCATCATGGACAAGGTGGCCGAGCTCATCAAGGCGGGCAAGATCAAAGAGATTGCCGATATGCGGGATGAGACCGACCTGAACGGCCTGAAGATCACCATTGACCTGAAGCGGGGCACCGACCCGGATAAGCTGATGGCCAAGCTGTTCAAGTCCACCACCCTCCAGGACGCCTGCTCCTGCAACTTCAATATCCTCATTGCCGGGATGCCCCGGGTCATGGGCGTGGGAGAGATTTTGGAGGAGTGGACCGGCTGGCGGATGGACGGCGTGCGCCGCCGGACCTACTATGTGATGAAGAAAAAGCAGGAGAAGCTCCACCTGCTCAAAGGCCTGAAAAAGATCCTGCTGGACATTGACCGGGCCATCAAGATCATCCGGGAGACCGAGGAGGACGCCGAGGTGGTGCCCAACCTGATGATCGGCTTCGGCATCGACAACATCCAGGCGGAATATGTGGCCGACATTAAGCTGCGCAACATCAACAAGGAGTATATCCTCAAGCGTATTGAAGAGGTGGCCGGGCTGGAGGAGGAGATCGCCGACCTCCAGGACATCGTCAACAACCCGGGCCGCATCAAGAAGATTATTTCCCAGGAACTCTCGGCGGTGAAGAAGAAGTACGCCTCTCCCCGGCGCACCGAGATCGTCTACGACTATCAGGCCGCCGGCGCCGAGGCGGAGGAGGACGAGACCCCCGACTATCCCGTCCATGTGTTCTGCTCCAGGGAGGGCTACTTCAAGAAGATCACCCCCCAGTCTCTCCGCATGAGCAGCGAGCAGAAGTACAAGGAGGGGGACGGCCCCTACCTGTACTGGGAGGGGAACAACCGGGATATGCTATTGGTGTTTACCGACAAGCAGCAGTGCTACAAGGCCCCCCTCAGCGAGTTTGACGACGCCAAGGCCAGCGTGCTGGGCGACTTTTTGCCCACCAAGCTGGGCATGGACCCCGGCGAGAGCTTTGTGTGGGCCTGCCTGACCAGCGACTACTCCGGCCATATCCTCTTCTTCTTTGAAAACGGCAAGGTAGCCCGGGTGGAGGTGGCCGCCTACCAGACTCAGACCAAGCGGAGAAAGCTCACCGGCGCCTACTCCGACAAGTCCCCCCTGGCCGCCGCCCTCCACATCAAGGAGGATCTGGAGGTGGCAGTTACCTCCACCGAGGGCCGGTGCCTGGTGTTCCACACCGCCGCCCTCACCCCCAAGACCACCCGCTCCACCCAGGGGGTCAACGTCATGACCCTCAAGCCCAAGTGGAAGGTGGAAAAGGCTGTCCCGCTGGCGGATACCACCATTGTCAACGCCGCCCGGTACCGGGCCCGGTCCCTGCCGGTGGCGGGGGCCCTGCTCAAGGAGGAGGACCGGGGCGAGGAACAGATCAGCCTGCTGTGATTCTGGAAGAGAAATGAGGAATACCCGTTGAAACACACCCTCAGCTATTATGTGAAAAGCTATGCGGTCATTACCCTGGGCTCCCTGCTCTACGCCCTGGCGTACAACATTTTCTACGCCCCCAATCTGGTGGCCATGGGCGGCCTGACCGGCCTGGGCCAGGTGCTCAACGCCCTGATCCCCGTCCTGCCGGTGGGCACCACGGTGTTTGTGATGAATGTGCCCCTCTTCTTTCTGGGGTGGAAGTTCATCGGCGGCCACCTGCTGGTGTCCTCTCTGTACGCCATGACCTTCAGCTCCTTTGCCATCGACGTGATGGATATGATCTATCAGTTCCCGCCCATGGATACCATGCTGGCGGCCATCTTTGGTGGGGCCCTGCTGGGGGCGGGCATCGGTCTGGTGTTCGCCAAGGGAGCCACCACCGGCGGCACCGACCTGATCGCCCGGCTGCTCAAGCTGAAGTTTGCCTGGCTGCCTATGGGCACCCTGGTGCTCATCCCCGACTTCATTGTCATCGTGCTGGCCGCCATCGCCTTTGGCAAGGTGGAGAGCGCCCTGTACGGTCTGGTGTCCCTGTTCATCACCTCCAAGGTGATGGATATGGTGCTCTACGGAATGGACAGCTCCAAGGTGGCCTATATCATCAGCGACTCCTGCAAGGAGATCACCGACGCGGTGATGGCCATGGACCGGGGAGCCACTATCCTCCACGGTGAGGGAGCCTACTCCGGCGACGAGAAAAAGGTGCTGATGGTGGCCTTTAAGCAGAAGGAGATCGTCCCCCTGAAGGAGAAGGTCAACGAGATCGATCCCCGGGCGTTCCTCATTGTGTGCGACGCCCACGACGTACTGGGCGAGGGCTTCCGCACCTACAGCAAGGATGATATTTAATTGGCTCCCACAGAGAAAGGAAGGGTTTCCATGACGGATTTCACCAAGGTAAAAGCCAACCTGGAGAAGCGGGGCTACGCCGTGTCCTGCTTCGCCACAGCGGCGGAGGCCGCGGACTATCTGGACGGCAAGCTGGACGGCAGGACCATCGGCATCGGCGGCTCGGTGACCGTCCGGGAAATGGGCCTTCTGGACCGGCTCAAGGCCCACAACACCGTGGTCTCCCACTGGGAGGGCAGCCGCAAGGAGGATGCCGCCTTTACCCAGGTCTACCTGTGCTCGGTGAACGGCCTGGCGGAGACCGGCGAGATGGTGAACATCGACGGGGTGGGCAACCGCATTGCCTCCACCGTGTTCGGCCA
Organism: Flavonifractor sp. An112; assembly: GCF_904377885.1. Classification (NCBI taxonomy): domain Bacteria; kingdom Bacillati; phylum Bacillota; class Clostridia; order Eubacteriales; family Oscillospiraceae; genus Flavonifractor; species Flavonifractor sp. An112. The sequence goes on from NZ_CAJFGT010000012.1 coordinate 29,986, forward strand.
TGAGGAGCTCTATCTGGTGGTGGGCCGCAACAAGCTCTCCCCCGACTATGACGGGGCGGTGTGGCGGGCCCGCAATGTGGCCTCCCCCAAAAACGCCATTCGCCTCCAGCGTAAGACCCCTTGCGCCGTCAAGGGGGACAAGTGCTACGACTGCAACAGCCCCGAGCGGCTGTGCCGGGGCATGACGGTGCTGTGGCAGGCATCCAACGGCATCGGACGTACCGAGGTCGTACTGATTGACGAGGACCTGGGCTTTTGAGGAAAGAAAGGGGGCGGGGCCTGTGAAAAAGTGCATACCGGCCCTGGCCCTGAGCCTGGCCCTGCTGCTGGGCGGGTGCTCCCTGTCGGGGCAGGCCTATACGGTGGTGGAGCCCCACGCGGAGCATCCTGTTCTGGGGGAAAATGAGTCTACCATCAAGGCCAGCACCTATTCCGAGCTGGTCAACGGCATACTGTTTTTCGTCTCCCAGGGGGTGGAGGAGGGCGTTATCCAGATCACCGACTATAACGGCGACGTGGAGGCCGACCTGAACCGGGCCTGCCTGGAGGTGGCCAAGGACGACCCCCTGGGGGCCTACGCGGTGGACTTCATCAAGAACGACTATACCACCATCATCACCACCTATGAGGCCACCATCACCATCTCTTACCGCCGTTCCCCCGAGCAGGTGAGCAATCTGGTGAACATCACCGGTACCAGCGCCATCCGGGAGGAGGCGGTCCAGGCCCTGTCAGCCTTCAAGACCGAGCTTGCCCTGCGGGTGGGCTACTTCACCGGGGATGCCGCCGCGGTGGAGGAGCAGGTACGGCAGGCCTACTACGACACCCCTGCCGCCGCGCTGGGGATGCCGGAGTGCTCGGTGGAGCTCTATCCCAAAACCGACACCGGCACTCAGCGCATCGTGGAGATCCTGCTGGACTACCCGGAGGAGCCCACGGCCCTCCAGCGGAAGCGCCAGCAGCTCCAGGAGCAGTCGGCGGCCATCCTCACCCCCATCCAGCACCAGATCGCCAGCCGGCGGCTGGATCTGCTGATGGGGACGCTGCCCAATGTGGTTCAGGTAGACCTGAAGACCGGCGGCGCTACCGCCTGGGACGCTCTGGTGGGGCAGGGAGCCAACGAAGAGGGATTGGCCCTGGCCTTCCAGCTGCTGTGCGACGGCCTGGGGCTGAAGGGTCAGATCATAGAGGGTACCCTGCAGGGTCAGCCCCACTTCTTCAACCAGGTGGACCGCAACGGACAGACTGTGTGGGTGGATCTAAGCCGCAGCACCGGCAAGACCTGGACGGCGGCCCAAATGGCTGAAATGGGCTATCAGTGGACAGACCAGGAGGCCTGAAAAGAAAAAATAAAAAAATCGAAAAATTCCCTTGACATTGGCGGCACGGATTGCTATAATAACATCCGTCGCTTGCAGGTGTAGCTCATCTGGTAGAGCGCCACCTTGCCAAGGTGGAGGTAGCGAGTTCGAGCCTCGTCACCTGCTCCAGAAAAAGAAAGAGACAGGACATATGTCCTGTCTCTTTCTTTTTCTGGATTCCGTGAGAATTTGAAATGCTCGGCGGAAATAAATTCCGCCTGCGCCGAGGTTTTGGCCCAAAGGCCAAAACGCTCGAACGGCGCAAAAGCGCCGCCGACCCGAAGGGCCGGTTTTGTGGATTCCATAACCACAACAAAAACGCAGGACATCCTTTGGGTGTCCTGCGTTCTGTTTTTGATTACCCCAGGAAGAACCGGACCGCCACCGCCGCCACGGCGGTAAGCATCCCCGCCGACGCGATGAGATCGGCGGCCAGGGCCAGGTCCAGCCGGCGGCGGGGCCGGGCCTCCTCCTCCGGCGCGGGAATCTCCTCCGGGATCTCTTCTGCCGCAGGCTCCCCTTCCAGGGCCCGGCGGCAGGCCTCAAAGTCCAGCACCTTTCCCTCAGGCCGGGCGGGCTTCCGCCGGGGCAGCACGGTATAGCACACCGTCTCCTGACCTACGCAGGCCTTTTGGTCCGACTCGTTTGCGTATCCTGTAATCCGTCTGGCGTCCAGATTCAGATAAATGGTCTCCATACCGTTTCCCTCCTGTTGTTCCGGCGTTTGATCCCAGTATACGGGATAAGGTGTCCTATAAAACGTACTTTGTAAGGACCCTTGTACTTTTCTGACGGCGCAGAGCGGCAAAAAGTTCCCGACGCAGGATTAGAACTTTTGTTCGCGTTCAGTATACAACATATGTTCGATTTTTGCAAGCACTTTTTTGAGAGGAAATAGGAAACCGCCAGGTTCAGAAAAAGGGGCGATTTTCCTTGCAACCGGGGAAAAGATTTGATATACTGGCAAAGATCATGACATGGGAAAGGATGACCCCGCTGTGGAGTATCAAAACGTTACCTTGATCGGAATGCCCGGCTCGGGCAAGAGCACCGTGGGGGTGCTGCTGGCCAAGACCCTGGGCTATCGCTTTGTGGATGCCGATCTGCTCATCCAGCAGCGGGAGGGCGCCCTGCTCCAGGACATCCTGGACCAGCGGGGTGTGGAGGCCTTCCTGGATGTGGAGGAGGCCGTCATCCGGGATCTGGACTGTACCCGCACCGTCATTGCCCCCGGCGGCAGCGCCATCTGCCGGGAGGAGGCCGCCCGCCACCTCAAGGAGCTGGGGCTGGTGGTGTATCTCCATGTGCCTCTGGAGGAGCTGGAGCGGCGCATCCGCAACATCACCACCCGGGGCATTGCCATGTCCCCCGGCCAGACCCTGGCCGACGTGTACGCCGCCCGGGAGCCTCTGTACCGCAAGTACGCCGACCTGACGGTGGATGTGACGGGGGGAAACACCCTGGAGCAGACGGTGGCGGCAGTGGTGGCCCGGCTGGGCTGACCGCCCCTTGTATTTTTTTGAAATAATGATATACTATATTCCAGTAAACTATCATGTACGAAATGCCCGCCGGCTGGCCGGCGGGCTTCGTCGTGTTTTTTCTGCCTCCGCGCGGCAGTCTTATTTTTTGTGCCCCCGGCGCGGAAGGGGCATTTCTAACGAAAGGAACGAACCGCATGACATTCCAGGACCTCGGCCTGAAAGCGCCCATCCTGAAGGCGCTGGCCGAACAGGGGTATGAACGCCCCTCCCCCATTCAGGAAAAAGCCATTCCCCCCGCTCTGGCAGGCCGGGACGTGCTGGGCTGCGCCCAGACCGGCACCGGCAAGACCTGCGCCTTTGCTGCCCCCATCCTCCAGCGGCTCAGCGACCGCAAGGGCAAGGGCATCCGGGCCCTCATCCTCACCCCCACCCGGGAGCTGGCCCTCCAGATCCAGGAGAACATTGTGGCCTACAGCCGCCACCTGCCTATCCGCTCCGCCGTCATCTTCGGCGGCGTGGGCCAGAACCCCCAGGTGGAGCAGCTGAAAAAGGGCGTGGACATCCTGGTGGCCACCCCCGGCCGCCTGGGCGACCTGTACAACCAGAAGTTTGTGGATCTGTCCAGGCTGGAGGTCTTTGTGCTGGACGAGGCCGACCGGATGCTGGACATGGGCTTCATCCACGATGTCCGCCGCATTCTGGGCTGGCTGCCCAAGAAGAAGCAGACCCTCTTCTTCTCCGCCACCATGCCCCCGGAGGTCCAGGGGCTGGTGGACTCCCTGCTGGTGAATCCGGTGAAGGTGGCGGTGAACCCGGTGTCCTCCCCGGTGGAGGTCATCGACCAGAAGCTCTACTATGTGGACCGGGGCAACAAGACCAAGCTGCTGGCCTCCCTGATCCTGGAGCCTGACGTGAAGAATGCCCTGGTGTTCACCCGCACCAAGCACGGCGCCAACAAGGTGGCCGGGGATCTGGTGAAGGCTGGCATCGCCGCCGCCGCCATCCACGGCAACAAGAGCCAGACCGCCCGGCAGCAGGCTCTGGCCGACTTCAAGAGCGGCAAGGTCACCGCCCTGGTGGCCACAGATATCGCCGCCCGGGGCCTGGACATCGAGGAGCTGAGCCACGTCTTTAACTACAACCTGCCCGATGTACCCGAGACCTACGTCCACCGCATCGGCCGTACCGGCCGGGCGGGCCACGGCGGCACCGCCATCTCCTTCTGCGACATCAACGAGAAGGAGGAGCTCAGGGGCATCCAGAAGCTGCTGGGCAAGGCCATCCCGGTGGTGGAGGACCACCCCTGGCCTATGGAGATCTTTGAGCCCCTGCCCAAGGATAAGAAGGGCCGGATTATCAACCCGGAGGACGCCGAGGCCCGGGCCGCCGCCAAGGAGAAGCGCCGCCAGCGGGACGCCGCCAACAAGGCCGCCGCTGCCGAGCGCAAGGCCAAGGCCGCCCAGAAAGCGGCTGAGGCGGTGGAACAGCCCGCCCCGGCCCAGCCGGAGAAAAAGAAGAAGTCCAAGCGGGGGGTGCGCAACAGCGCCACTCTGGAGGAGGCCCTGGTAGCCACCGCTCCCACCCGCCCTGCTGCGCCCGAGCCGGCGTTTGAGGATTTCCGCCGGCCCGATCCCCTGGCCAGCGATATCATTATGGATGCCACCGCCCGGCTGCTGGCCTCCCGGAAGCCCGCTCCCCGGTCCGAGAAGACGGAGAACCGGAAGGAAAAGCGGCCCAAGGAGAAGCAGGCCACTCAGGAGAAGACGCCCCAGAAGCAGCCCAAGGCCCAGAGAGGGAAGCAGACGGCGGCCCAGTCCCCCGCCCCCGCCTCCAAGAGCGGACGGAAGAAGCACGGCGGCAGAGGCCGTGCCGGCCGTCCGCCGGAGATCGTGCTGCGCTCCAACGGCCAGAAGGACTCCACCGAGCAGCCCAGCCTGATGAAACCCTATTATCTCAGCGACGACTGATAGGATCCATCCCTCAACGGCGCTGCCGCGACCATCGCGGCAGCGCCGTTTTTTTGCCCAGTTCTCAAGGTATGAAAAAGGCCTGAAAGAAAAAATATATACAAAAAATTTTTATGTTAAATAATTAACAAAAATGAATTAGGTAAAAAAAGGAGGAAAATGCGGCATAATGGATAAAGAAGCTAAAAATATGGAAAGAAAAACTAGGCAAAACCAGCTAAAAAAAAGAAAGACCAAAAAGTAAACTCGATATTTTAAACTTGCAATCTTGGTCAAATTGAAGTATCATGACTAGTAACATCGGATAAATTGTCCAGAGGGACAAGAGATGGGGAAAGGCGGTGAATGTATGTCTCTGGAAGCGATCAAGCAGGTGACTGAGGCCGAGCAGGCCAACAAGCAGCGCAAGGCGGAAGCACAGGCGGAGGCCAAGCGCACCGTGGCGGAGGCCGAGCGGGCTGGCAAGGCCCGGCTGGCGGAAGCCCGGGCTCAGGCCGAGGCCCAGGCCCGTGAGTTTATGCGGGCGGCGGAGGAAACGGCGGCCAAGCACGCGGCCGAGGTCAATGCCCAGACGCAGAAGGCCTGCGACGCCCTGCGGGCCAAGGCGGAGGGCCGTCTGGCCGACGCCGCTGAGAGCATCGTGAGAAGGGTAGTGAAGAACTGATGTCCATTGTGAAAATGAAGCGGCTGCGGCTCATCGGAATGCAATCCGAGCGGGAGTCCATGCTGCGGCTGCTTCAGCATTTGGGCTGTGTGGAGATCGACGAGCCGGGGGACCGCAAGGACGACCCCGACTGGGCCAGCCTCACACGGCCGGACACCGGGGCGCTGAACGAGGCCAGGGATGCCCGTTCCAGCGTGGAGAATGCCCTGAAAGCCCTGAAGAAGTACGGCCCCAAACAGAAGGGCGGGCTCCTCACCCCCAGACCGGTGATTACAGAGGGAGAGCTCTTCGACGACGCGGCCTACCGGACCGGCCTGGCAGACGCCGGGCAGCTGGTAGCCCTGGAGCGGAAGATCTCGGCTCTGTACGCCGAGCAGAACAAACTGCGGACTCAAAAGCTGGCGCTGGCTCCCTGGCTGGCGCTGGATATCCCCCTGGAGACGGCCTCCACGCCGGAGGTGGCGGTGTCCTTCGGCACCGTGGCCGCGTCTACCGATCTGGACGCCATGGACGGAGCCCTGGGGGCGGTCACCGACCTGTATGAACTCATGCGGGCGGGGGCGGACAACGAACTGAAATATCTGGTGTTCCTCTGCCACCGCAGCGCCGAGGAGGACTGCCAGGCGGTGCTCAAGGAGTACGGTTTCTCCCGGGCGGCCCTGCGGGGCTGGACGGGGACGGCGGCGGAAAACGACAAGCGGCTGGATGAACAGCTGGCCGACGCCGCCCGAGAGCTGGAGTCCACCATCGCCCAAGTGGGGGAATACGCCTCCAAAAAGGGCGCGCTGGAGCAGTGCCTGGACCGGGCCGATCAGGAGATCGCCCGGGAGGAGGCCCGCTGCCGCCTGCTGGACAGCAGCTCCGCCTTCTTCCTGGAGGGCTGGGTGCCTGTCCCCGACGAGAAAAAGCTGCTGGAGCAGCTGGGGCAGTACACCTGCTGCTGGGAGACCCAGGACCCGGCGCCGGAGGACTACCCGGTGGTGCCGGTGAAGCTGAAGAACAACAAGCTCACCGAGCCGCTGACCACCATTACGGAAATGTACTCCCTGCCCGCCTATGACGGCGTGGACCCCAACGGGCTGATGATGCCCTTCTATGTGTTCTTCTTCGGGTTCATGTTCGCCGATCTGGGCTACGGCCTGATCCTGGCGGGGGCCTGCGCCTTCATCAACCACAAGGTCCACCCCAAGGGGGGCTTCGGACAGCTGATCCGGCTGATGATCATGTGCGGCATTTCCTCTGCCGTCATCGGCTTCTTCACCGGCGGCTTCTTCTCCGACTTCCTGGCTCAGTTCACCAGTATGCTGGGCCTGTCTCAGCCGGTGATCCCCTTCCTGTCGGTGCCCGACGGGGTGACGGGCGTGCCCGGTCCCCTGCTCAACGTCATGGGCGACCCCATGACCGTGCTGGTCTTTGCGCTGGCCGTGGGCTTCGTACAGATCGTGGTAGGCATGGCGGTGAAATTCTGGATGCTGTGCCGCCGGGGCCAGGTGGTGGACGCCATCCTGGACATCGGTACCTGGTGGGTCATCTTTGTGGGTATCGGCCTCTTTGCCGCAGGCATCGGCAATGTGGCGGGCTACCCGGTGGTGCTCATCATCGGCTGCCTGATGCTGCTGGGCCAGGGCCGCACGGCCAAGGGCTTCGGCAAGGTGACCGCCATCATCGGCGCGGTGTACAACGGCGTGACGGGCTACTTCGGAGACATCCTCTCCTACTCCCGTCTGATGGTGATGATGCTGGCCGGCTCGGTCATCGGCCAGGTGTTCAACATCCTGGGCGCCATGCCCGGCGGCGGAATGCCCCCGGCCATCGGCATCCCCATCTTCTTCATCATCTTCATCATCGGCCACGCCTTCAACATCGGCCTGAACGTCATCGGCACCTACGTCCACACGTCCCGTCTGCAATACCTGGAATTTTTCAAGCAGTTCTATGAAGAGGGCGGACGCCCCTGGCGGCCCCTGAACATTGCGACAAAGTATGTCGACATTAAGGAGGAAGAGTAACATGACATTCGGTGAATTTCTGACCCAATACGCTGGCGCGTTCTTTGGTTTCCTGGGCGCCGCTCTTGCCGCAGGCCTGGCCTGCGTTGGTTCCGCCAAGGGTACCGGCCTGGCCGGTGAGGCGGGCGCCGGCCTGCTGGCCGAGGACCCCTCCCAGTTCTCCAAATGTATGATCCTGCAGGTTATCCCCGGCACCCAGGGCCTGTACGGCCTGGTCATCGGCTTCCTGGCCCTGATGAAGATGGGCCTGTTCAGCGGCACCGTGGGTGAGCTGACCATCGCCCAGGGCCTCATCGTCCTGGCCGCCTGCATCCCCATGGCTCTCGGCGGTCTGCTCTCCGGTATCGCTCAGGGCCGCGTGGCCGCCGCCTCCATCAACATCGTGGCCAAGAACCCCAACGACTGGTCCAAGGGCATGGTGCTCTGTATCATCGTGGAGTTCTACGCCATCCTGTCTCTGCTCATCTCCTTCCTGATGATCATGTTCGGCTTCTAAGCAAGAGGTAGACTATGGACGGAATTGAAAAAATCACCGGACGCATCGCGGCCGACGCCGGACGGGAGATCGGCGACATCAACGCCGAGGCCCGCCGTCAGGCCGACGAGATCACGGCCCGGTATGAGGCTCAGGCCCAGCGGGAGAGTGAGGAGATCATCTCCCGGGGCCGCCGCAACGCCGACGAGCGGGTGGAGCGGCTGGCCAGCGTGGCCCAGCTGGACGCCCGCAAGCTGGAGCTGGCCGCCAAGCAGGAGATGCTCTCCAAGGCCTACGACCTGGCGCTGGAGAAGCTGGTGAACCTGCCCGACAAGGAGTATGTGAACCTGCTGGCCGACCTGGCCGTGAAGGCCTCCTCCACCGGCCGGGAGGCGGTCATCTTCTCCCAGAAGGACCGCGCCCGCTACGGCAAGGCCGTGGTTACCCAGGCCAACGAGAAGCTGGGCGACGGACACCTGACCATGTCCGAGCAGTCCCGCCCCATTCAGGGGGGCCTCATCCTCAGCGACGGGGACGTGGAGGTCAACTGCACCTTTGAGACGCTGGTGCGCCTCCAGCGGGGCGAAATGGACCGCGAGGTGGCCAAGGTGCTCTTTGACTGATGCGCTCCTTGCAAGTAAGGAGGCAACATTTTGGCTAAGATCAAAGATACCGACTATCTGACCATATCCGCCCGTATCCGGGCCATGGAGAACCGTCTCCTCACCCGGGAGCGGATGGAGCGGATGCTGGACGCCCGCACCGACGACGAGGCGGCCAAGGTCCTCACCGAGTGCGGCTACGGGGAGCTGACCGCCCTCACCCATGCCGGGCTGGACGAACTGCTCTCCGCCGCCCGGGCCGCTCTGTACAAGGAGCTGAAGGGCGCGGTGCCCGACAAGCGGCTGGTGGACGTGTTCCAGATGAAATACGACTACCACAACGCCAAGACCCTCATCAAGGCCGCTGCCGTAGGGGCTGAGCCCGACCGGCTGCTGATGGAGGGCGGTCGCTGGACCGCCGCCCAGATCAAGGAGGCCTACCAGCGGGACAACCTGCGGGACTTCACCGATCCCTTCCGGCAGGCCATTGTCCAGGCCCGGGAGCTGCTCAATGGCGGCAACGACCCCCAGCTGGCCGACTTCGTGCTGGACCGGGCCTACTTCGCCGAGATGAGCGAGGCCGCCAAGGCCGTGGGCAGTCCCTTCCTGGAGGGGTATGTCCGCCTGCTCATTGATTCCACCAACCTGCGCTCCGCCGTTCGGGCCGCCCGCATGGGCAAGGGCAACGATTTCCTCAATCAGGTGCTCCTCCCCGGCGGCAACGTGGAGGTACACACCCTCACCTCCGGCAAGGGCAGCGACCTGGCCGCCCTGTTCCGGGCGGGCCCCCTCAGCGAGGCGGCCGCCGCAGGCGCCGCCCTCACCGCCCCCGGCAGCGGGGAGCTCACCGCTTTTGAGCGGCTGTGCGACAACGCGGTGATGGGCTATCTGGCCCAGGCCCGCCGCATCCCCTTCGGGGAGCAGGCGGTGATCGGCTACCTGTACGCCAGGGAGAACGAGTTCACCGCCATCCGCACCATTCTGTCCGGCCGCATGGCGGGGCTGGACGGGGACACCATCCGGGAAAGGCTGCGTGAAGCCTATGTTTGAACAAGTTCAAACATTTGATAAGAGCGCGTGCCGCGGCGGCGCGCGGCATATGCGCACACATTTGACCGCTCCCGCGGTCTGTCAGTGTGACGGGGCGCGGAGAAAGGAGCGGCCAAATGTCTAAGTACAAAATCGCAGTGCTGGGAGACAAGGACAGCGTACTGGGCTTCAAGGCCCTGGGGCTGGATGTGTTTCCCGCTGAAACGGTGGAGGAGGCCAAGGGGACCCTCCACCAGCTGGCCAAGGAAAATTACGCGGTGATCTACCTCACCGAGCAGTACGCCGCCGGTATGACGGCGGAGGTGGCCCGGTACAAGGATGAGCTCACCCCGGCCATCATCCTCATCCCCGGCAAGGACGGCTCTCTGGGCATCGGCATGGCCAACGTCAAGAGCGCCGTGGAACGGGCCGTGGGCGCGGATATTCTTTAACTGCTGACTGCACGGGTCAAATGGGACGATGTGGGCATCGTCCTCTACGCGCGCAGATCTTTCATTGCTCTGTAGGGGCGGGTGCCCACACCCGCCCGCACCCCCGCCGGAGCCCAACGAAGTGGGTCCGGCGGGGAGGAGGAGGCGCAACGGAACGAGTGAGCGTTCCCGTTTACGGGGACGCGAAGGATGTGCAGTTTGCGCCGACGAGAAAGAAGGTTGAGCTATTTGAGCGGAAAAATCGTGAAAGTCTCCGGCCCGCTGGTGGTGGCCACCGGACTGACCGACGCCAACATGGCCGACGTGGTCCGTGTGGGCGAGCAGCGCCTCATCGGTGAGATCCTCACCATGAACGGCGACTCCGCCTCCATCCAGGTCTACGAGGAGACCTCCGGCCTGGGCCCCGGCGCCGTGGTGGAGACCACCGGCGCCCCCATGTCCGTGGAGCTGGGCCCCGGCATTATTGAGAACATCTACGACGGCATCCAGCGCCCCCTGGAGGGCATCATGAAGAAGGCGGGCTCCAACAATCTGCCCCGCGGCGTGGAAGTCCCCGCCCTGGACCGGGAGAAGAAGTGGCAGTTTAACGCCACCGTCCAGCCTGGCGCCAAGGTCATCGGCGGCGACGTCATCGGCACCGTCCAGGAGACCAGCGTGGTGCTCCACAAGATCATGATCCCCCCCAAGATGAGCGGCACCATCCAGTCCATCCAGTCCGGCGAGTTCACCGTGCTGGACACCGTGGCCGTGCTGGTGGACGACAAGGGCGAGAAGCATAATCTCACCATGGTGCAGAAGTGGCCCGTCCGTGTGGGCCGCCCCTACAAGCACAAGTATCCCCCCAAGACCCCGCTGCTGTCCGGCCAGCGTATCGTGGACGCCATGTTCCCCGTGGCCAAGGGCGGCACCGCCGCCATCCCGGGTCCCTTCGGCTCGGGCAAGACCGTCATGCAGCACCAGCTGGCCAAGTGGTCCGACGTGGACATCGTGGTCTACATCGGCTGCGGCGAGCGCGGCAACGAGATGACCGACGTGCTGCGGGAGTTCCCCGAGCTGGTGGACCCCCGTACCGGCGAGTCCCTGATGAAGCGGACCGTCCTCATCGCCAACACCTCCGATATGCCCGTGGCCGCCCGTGAGGCCTCCATCTATACCGGCATCACCATCGCCGAGTACTTCCGGGACATGGGCTACCATGTGGCCGTCATCGCCGACTCCACCTCCCGCTGGGCCGAGGCTCTGCGTGAGATGTCCGGCCGTCTGGAAGAGATGCCCGGTGAAGAGGGCTACCCCGCCTACCTGTCCTCCCGTCTGGCCCAGTTCTACGAGCGGGCCGGCATGGTGGAGTGCATCGGCTCCGACGAGGACCGCCGAGGCTCCCTGACCGCCGTGGGCGCCGTTTCCCCGCCCGGCGGCGACCTGTCCGAGCCCGTGTCCCAGGCCACCATGCGTATCGTCAAGGTGTTCTGGGCCCTGGACGCCTCCCTGGCCTACCGCCGCCACTTCCCCGCCATCAACTGGCTGAACTCCTACTCCCTGTACCTGGACTCCCTGAAACCCTGGTACGACGAGCACCTGGGTCCCCAGTTCATGGTCAACCGCGACAAGTCCATGTCCATCCTCCAGGAGGAGGCCAGCCTGAACGAGATCGTGCAGCTGGTTGGTAAGGACTCCCTGTCCGCCGGCGACCAGCTGACCCTGGAGACCGCCAAGATGCTCCGCGAGGACTTCCTCCAGCAGAACGGCTTTATGGAAGTGGACTGGTACTCCAGCTACGAGCGCCAGGACAAGATGATTCAGATGATTCTGGACTACGACAAGCTGTGCCGGGCCGCCATCGAGAAGGGCGCCCCCGTGGCGGAGCTGTTTACCATCCCCTTC
>NZ_CAJFGT010000013.1:0-40539 GCF_904377885.1 Flavonifractor sp. An112
GAGCCCGTGAAGGCCCACCATTTAGGGGTATAGCTCAGCTGGTAGAGCATCGGTCTCCAAAACCGAGTGCCGAGGGTTCGAATCCTTCTGCCCCTGCCAAACAAATATTCAGCCTTTGCTGTGGATATAGATATCACGATGGCGCGGTAGTTCAGTTGGTTAGAACGCCGGCCTGTCACGCCGGAGGTCGAGGGTTCAAGTCCCTTCCGCGTCGCCATTATGCTGCTATAGCTCAGTCGGTAGAGCGCATCCTTGGTAAGGATGAGGTCGCCAGTTCAAATCTGGCTAGCAGCTCCAAAAACCCTTGAAAGCTTCGGCTTTCAAGGGTTTTTTGTTGTGAAAATTTAAGCGCACTGGACAGGAAGCATTTCCTTTCCAGTGCGCTTTTTTTGATCCGCCGCGTGGGCTTACATTGCAGTATGAATCTGGAAGGTGATGCCCCTCTGCCGGAGCATGGACTCCACGCGGCAGGAGGTGCAGCCACCTTCCGCCCAGTCTGCCAGGGCCTCCGGCAGGGTGCGGTTTGGATTCAGGGACTTTTGAAGCCGCTCTCCCTGGGACGCCTCCAATCCATAGTGATACTCCTTCTCAGCCTCCACGTCGATGCTGTAGCGCTCCACTGTGCCGCGCTGGTCATAGAACACAGAGAGGAAGAAAGGGTACTCCAGGGAGAGGGGAAGGCGCTTGTGGAACTGGCTACGAGACGCATCGTACCGGTCGTCCTCCAGGATGGCCTGGGCAATGCGGTATTTGAGAACACGCCGTCTGTCCCGGACGGTGACCGTGTTCAGACGGGCCAGGTCGCTGTTGTGGGTCAGGTCCGCCAGCTTCACCCGGCGGGCGATGGGATTGCTGCGCAGCCGGACCACATACTCCAGATAGGGAGTGTATTCGTCATGGGTCAGAAGCCCCAGGGCCTCCAGTACCGCCTCCGGGAACCCCTCATCCCGCAGATCGCAGATGGTATAGTGGGAGTCCTCCACCACGTCGTGGAGCAGAGCTGTGCACACCTCCTCCTCCGTTTCCAGCTGCTCGGCCAGATGGAGGGGGTGGATCACATAGGGCAGGCCGCTTTTATCCGTCTGGCTGTTGTGGGCCGCAAAGCAGATCAGCAGGGCCTTTTTCGTCAGAGGTGTATATATCAGCCCTACGGGGCGCAGAGGCGCCATGGGCGCGCTTTCCAGGGGACTGGTGATGCTGTTGGAGTTGTGGTTTATGCTCATGTAGCAGCCCTTCTTTTTTTACTTGAATTTTGTGTAACCACTGTAACAGTTTTGCAGGTCGCGGGTATATATAGGCAGAACAGGAAAAGCAAGACACAAATACAATTTATAAGGAGGACACAGAGATGGAGATGCAGAAGAATTTTTCCGAGCAGGACGTGAAGGACCTGGAACTGTTTGCTGACAAGCTGGAGCAGGCGGAGGACGAGGCTGCTGTAAACAGCATCCTGAAGGAGTACGGCTATGATACCGGTGCCAAGTCCGGCGATGAGCTGGGCGAGGCCGACCTGGAGAACGTCACCGGCGGCGTCACTGAAATTGGCGTCCTGAAGTGGATCATGACCAATGTCGAGTGGGGCAAGCTGTCCTGGAAGGGCATCAAGATGGCCGCCAGATGCCTGTACGACGCCGTTAAGTATGACGATCCTTACCGCACTTACAGCGAGAAGGAAATCCAGAAGGTCAGCAAGGATCTGGATAAAGCTATTCCCAAGTGGATCAAGAAGTTTAGCTAATCCGGAACGCCGGTCTCTGTTGGGGCGGGGCAAATAGCCCCGCCCCTTCTGTTGCTGTCTGGGATCTGACAGCGCAGGTGGTTAAATGGAGGTGTTGTAAGATACAACACCTCCATTTTGTGTCTGTCTGGGATCACCACCACGCAGTATACTCGCAGAATGTGCGGTCCGGCGATCCTTTTTTCTCCAGGAAGAAGGGATCATCTTCGATGAGAGACTGCAGCTCTTCCAGATATTCCTCCATACGGCCGCCGGTAAAGATCCCGCCGCCTGTGACATAGCCGGGCAGGATGCTGCCGGTGCCGTAGGTTTTGCTGAACCAGATGCGCGCCCGCTCTTTCAGCACGTCATTTTCGTCGATAAAATAGAGATACAGGCCGTCGGCGGGGGAGTGCTCCAAATCAGACTGCTCATATAAGGCCTTGGTCAGCGCTACTACCTGGGAGGCGAAGTTCTTGCCTGTGTTCATGTGCAGATAGACCCGGATGTTCATTCTGTCGCTGACCACTTCCATCTGCTCGTACTGAGCTGCGGCATCACAGTTCTCAATGTTGTCCCGCACCTGCTTGGTCAGGTCGCCGTACTGCATGGAGAAGTTGGCATCGTCAAAGGCAACGCCGTTCTCGTCCTCGTTGCACTGGTACTGGGCCGTACTTGCCCCGGAGGGCAGATTGACGTCCTGGGAAATGGCAGTCAGCAGCTGCACCAGCCAGCGCTGGTCCTCTCCGATGGGCTGATTGTCCCAGAAGCAGCCCTGATCCAGGGTTACTACCGTGCCGTCAGCCCCATCCTCCAGGTCGCAGGCAAGCCAGGGAATATTGTTGACCTTGAGATAGATCTTGTCATATCCGGCATCCTGAGCCAGCTGGAGGAAGTTTGCCAGGTCCTCCTCACTGCCGCCTGCCGTGGCCTCCAGGGCGTAGGTGCCGTCCGGGCGGCTGATCCAGTCCAGCTGCCGGACATACAGATTGTTTAAGCCGGCGCTGAGATAAAAGGTAACCTGTCTGAATTCCAGCAGCTGAAGCAGCGGGATACTCATATGTTCGCCGCCGGTTTTCACCACCATCTGATAGGTATCCCCGGAGCAGATGGTACCAAATGCGTATTCCTCGCCCAGAAGGTCCAGACGGCGTTTCATGGCGGCGCAGGCGTCGGTCCATTGTCCTTCCCCGGGGAGGGCATCGCTGTCCACCCAGGGATAGAGCAGGGTGACGGTCTGGCCGGTCACCTGGTCGGGAGAGCGCTGGAAGGTTTCGGCCTGTTCGCCGGTGTCCGGAGTCTCCCACGCTGCCTCGTAGTTTACATCCACCTGGTAGTAGAAGGGTTTTGGCAGGGGCTCCTGGGACAGGTTGTGCTGAAGCAGCCGGGCAAATGCCGCGCCGTCCGTATTGGTGATGTAGAAGGTCCGTCCGTCCCCCGCTGAATAGAGATAGGTGTACCAGAGATTGGAGGAACTCTCAATATCCTGGGCCAGGACCATATTGGTGCCCCATTGGGCCATTTTATCCCGGTTTTTCTGGACAAATTCCTCGGTGAATACCAGCTTCTCCAGGCCGCCCTTCTCCAGGGCCTCCGCCAGATCGGGCGGGCTGCAATCCTCCGGCGCCTGGGTCTCAATGGTGATGGATTCCACATCGGCGGGAGTCACCCGGATGGAGTCACTGCGGTCTGTTTGGAATTCCTGGAAGTTGATCAGACTGAATTCCATGGGCCGGCTGATGTAGCACTGCATGGTCTTTTCCAGCCCCAGCGGCTCGATCACCGAGCGGGGCAGAAACAGCTTGATCTGATCGTCCTCCACCGCAAAGTCGTAGGGCTGGCCGTCGCAGAGGAGATCGATCCGCGCCTCCACCGTATCCGCCGCCTGAGCAAAATCGTGGACGGGCATCTCCTCGTGGGCGGTCAAAATGATCCGCATATAGTTGCCCGAATCGATATCCGCCTGGCTGACGCCGCCATTGCGTCCGGTTCCCTGGGGGATGAACCGGCTGGCCCCCCAGATCCCTGCGGCCAGCACCGCCACGGCCAGCAGCGCGGCCAGCGGCCGCAGCCATTTTTTTCGGGCTTTTGGTCCCGGGACAGGCTGGGGTTCCGGAGGCGTGTGGTGGGGGTCAGGATCTGCGTGGCGGGGAATGGGACGGGTCACATCGTCGTCGTCATCCAGCTCCAGCGCATGATTTTCCCCTGTGGGCCGGAAGAGCATCTCCTTCATCTCACCGATGCTCTGGAACCGGTCCTCCGCCCGGACGGCCATTCCCTTTTTCAATACCGCCTCCTGCAGGGCGCTGATCTCTACCCCCAGTTCGGAGGGCCACTTCAATTCATCCAGCTGGGCCCGTTCCAGGGCGTCGTCCGGCTTCAGACCGGTGATACAGCAGTAGATGGTGGCGCACAGCGCGTAGACGTCGGTCCACGGCCCCTGATGGCCTTTGCTGCGGTACTGCTCCTCCGGGGCGAAGCCCGTTTTGAGGATCACCGATACGCTGGTGTTGCCGCTGAGGTCCAGCTGTCTGGCGGCTCCGAAGTCCATCAGTTTGACGGTGCCGCTCTTCAGCAGCATGATGTTGTCCGGACTGATATCCCGGTGGATGATGCCCACCTGGTGGATCTTTTCCAGCGCGTCCATGACGGGCCGCATCCGTTCAAAGATATCGTCGGCGGAAAAGCGGGTCAGTCTCAGAATGGAGCGCAGGTCGTGTCCGTCCAGGTACTCCATGACGATATAGGCGGTGTTGTTGGCTTCAAAAAAGTCCCGGACCGTAACCACGCCCGGGTCATCTGCAAACTGCGCCAATGCCCGGGCTTCACTGAGAAATTTTTGTTTTCCTTCCTCGATGGAATCCACCTGTCGTTGATCAGAGATGGTGATCTCAGGGGAAAAAGCCACGTTTCGGCTGGCGATCCCACTGGGGTAATATTCCTTGATGGCCACCCGGGTATCCAACAGCAGATCCCGGCCAATGTAGGTAATGCCGAATCCACCCTGACCCAGCGAACGCCCGACCAGATATCTGCCGTTCAGTTTGCTGCCGGGACGGAGGTGGTGGAGCAGCTCCGTATCCCCGCCCTGATATCCGCAGTGGGGACACACATCCGCTCCGCCGGTGGGCAGCATACAGTGTAAGCAGTAATCTGTCATATCCTGTATTCTCCTTCTCTTAACACGGTTGCTCCCGCGCTCACCGGATGAGCATGGCGATGGCGGAATGGTTATCTCCGGTGTGGGCGCCCCGGACGGCAAGGCGGGCGCGCATGGCCTCCAGCCATTGCAGGGCGGTGGAGGCGCCGGAGAGGTCGTATGCCATCTCCGACTCCTGGATCTTCTCCCAGAAACCGTCGCTGCACAGGAGCAGCCCGTCCCCCGGAGCCAGCTCCAGATGGGCAATATCCACCGTCACATCATCCTGTGCGCCCAGGGCGCGGGTGAGCCGGTGGCGGTCCTTGCAGGTGCGCAGCTCGGCCGGGGTGATGTCGCCGGCCCACAGGGCCAGCTGGGCGGTGCTGTGGTCCCGGGACTGATACAGGATACTGCCTTCCCGAAACTGATAGATCCGGGTATCGCCCACATTGGCGGCCAAAGCGGCCCGGCCGTCAAACCACACGGCGGCCAGGGTGCTTTTCATGCCGGAGGCCTGGCGCTGCTCCCAAATGAGGGTGTTGGCCTGCTCCACAGCCCCCCTGAGGGCGACCACCGAGACGGGCTTGCCCATGATGCCGCCCCCCACTGTCTGGACGGCCAGCTGGGCCGCGGCCTTGCCGCCCTTATGCCCGCCCAGACCATCTGCGATCAGGCCTGCCATGGTGCCGCCGCTCTCCAGCAGCGCAACGGCGTCTTCATTTTCCTTCCGGCCGCCGATATCCGAATAATAGGATGCGCTGACGTTCATGGGGAGGCCTCCTTACTCTATGACGTCCACAATAAAGGTTTCCGTACCCAACTCCAGCACATCCCCGCTCTTGATTTGGAACTGCTCCTCCTCATCCAACTCCCGGTCGTTGACATAGACCTTGTTGGTGGAATGATGGTCCATCACGGTACAGATCCCGTTTTTCAGATGAAACACCGCATGGATGCGGCTGATGCTCTCATTGTCCGGAATGGCGTAGCTGCAGGTGAGCTTTCTTCCCACGGTAAACTCGTCCTTGGAGATCTGGATGGCCTCTCCCGTAGACCGCCGTTTCAGGTAATATTTTTTGATACTGGCCTTGGGGATGTGGATGGTCTTGCCCTCCTCCAGGCAGGGCTTCATCGCGGGCAGCTGCAGCAGGGCAAGACAGCAGGCGCCGTCGGTGTGGCAGACGGCGTAGTCCACCGCCGTCACCTGCTCCAGCTCCAGCTGGGCCTTCATGACGGGGGAGAGTTCCACCGCTTCAAGGAGCACCGCCGCCACCGGTTTGCCGCCCAGAATGCTGCGGTTGAAGCGGCTGCGAAAGCTGTGGTCCTCCACCGACTGCCGGGATAAGAAGGCCAGTATGACCTCGGCGTTTTGGGGGACAGGGGCGTTTCCGGCGGCGGAGGGCTGGTCCCAACAGAGCCTGCAGTCATTCTTTTGCAGGATCTCCAGCAGGGGGGACACCCGCTCCCAGTCGGCCGGGCAGCAGAGCGCGTAAACAAAGGGAAGGTTCTCTGTATAGTCCTCTTGCATCAACATCCACGTTCACCTCAGCTCTCAATCTCAAACAGTTCGTCAAACCCGATCTCTGCAAAGGTGGCGTGGACCGCAGGGCTCATGGCGCACAGCTTCAGCATGGAGCCGGGACGTTGGTCCAGCAGCCGCTGGACGGTGAGCAGGGCCTTCAGGCCCCCGCTGGAGATGACTTGCAAGCCGGAAAAATCCACGGCAATCCTGCTGCGGACGCAGGCCGCAGCCATCAGCTCATCCTCAAAGGCGGGCGCCACAACCGAGGAGAGTGTGCCCGACAAACTTAGGGTTACGGTATCTCCTGATAGGGTTTCTGTGATGGAAAACAGCAGTTTCCCATCGTCCTCCTCCCAGCGCACGCAGTCCTGCTCTATGTGCCTGTTCATGTTACTAGCCCCTTCCCGCCGGCTGCCGTGATTGCCTTTCGTGCCGCAGACTGCGGCCCCTCAGCGCTGGCGCTCAATGGTTTTTGTTGTCGATTCGCTTGATAAAATCTTTGTATGGGTTGGAACTGCCTGCAGTCGTGACCAGTTCCAGTTCGTCCTCTCCCAGTTCCTCAGAGCATCCATCAAAACATTGGAGATCGGACACCCGCTTCAGCCGCTGGTCGATGGCTTTCAGTTCCTCCGGGATCTCCTCCGGCATATGGTTGATGTTTTTGATTTGATCTGGCTCCATCAGATTACCTCCCCGGGTATATGTTCTGGTCGGGCCGGTCCGGCATGGATCGCTCTGCGGCCAATCAACTGCTATGGTTGTTCTAAACTGATATACACGCCAAAACCGGACTTGTTACAAGGAATGCGAATCCTTACAGGATCTGACGGCTGGCCAGCTCATGGAAGAGCCCGCCCTGGGCCATCAGCTGTTCATAATTTCCCTCTTCCACAATATCTCCATGGTCCATCACCAGGATGCGGTCACAGCTCTGTATGGTGCTGAGCCGGTGGGCGATGACCACCCGGGTGCTGCCCATTTCCTCCAGCGCTTTGCACACCTGGGCCTGTGTCAGGTTATCCAGTGCGCTGGTGGCCTCGTCAAAGAAGAGAATGTTGGGTCTGTTGATGATGGCCCTGGCAATGAGAATGCGCTGCTTCTGGCCGCCGGAGATGGTGTTGCAGTGTTCGCTGACCATGGTCTCCAGCCCCATGGGCATCTCCTGGATATCTCTGGCCAGGCCTACCGCCTCCACCACCTGCTCCACCCGGGTTCGTCCGGCGTTGGGGGCGGTGAGGGTGATGTTCTCAAAGATGCTCCCTGAGATGAGCTCGCCGTCCTGCAGCACCACGCCGAAGTGTTTTCTCAGCTCCTGCAGGTCCAGCTCGTCCATATCCTGGTCGTCATAGTAGATCCGGCCTGAGGTGGCCTTCTCAAATCCCAGCAGAAGCTTGAGCAGGGTGGATTTTCCGCAGCCGGAAGCGCCCACGATCCCCACATATTCCCCGGGCCGGATGTGAAGGGAGAGGTCCCGAAACACAGGCGGGGTTTCCGGGTCGTAGGAGAAGGCCACGTGATCCAGGTCGATGCTGCCGGTGAGCTGGCCGGGCAGACGCTTGTCGCCGCCCCCTTCCGGCACCGTCTCCAGAATGGCCTTCACCCGCCGGTAGGTGGGTTTCAGCAGCTGATAGGAGATCAGCGCGCTGAACAGGCTGCTGATGGCGCCGGAGACCATGCCGAAAGCCGAGTTAAAACCGACGAAGCTGCCCATGGTGATGGAAGCGGACTGGGCCGCGATCCAATAGATCAATACCAGAAAGATCCCGCTGCTGGCGGAGGAGAGCAGGACGCTGAGGTTGGACAGCCGGCCCAGCCGTGTTTCCAGCCGGCGCTGCTCCATAAAAGCGCGCATATATTCAAAAATGGTTCGCTCCTCCACACCGGCGGTTCTGATCTTCTCGATCCCCAGCAAAAACTGGAACAGGAGAGAGCTGCTCTTTCCATCCATCTCCATGATCTGGGCCTGATAGACCATACGGCGGCGCGCCAGAAGATAGCTGATCAAGGAGAACAGCAGCGTGACCGACAGGGACACCAGAGAGAGCTGGGGAGAATAGGTAAACATCCGTATGCCGTAGAACAGGGCGGAGATCAGGCTGAGCCCCAGCCCCAGCAGCATCCCGGACACAGAGCTGACCAGGCTGCCCAGCTCCATAACCCGCTGGGCCAGATCGGCGCTCTCGTAGTTGCGGAAGAAGTTTTCCGGCAATTCAAAGATCCGGTGGTAGACCGCGTTTTGCACATCGTACCGGATCCGGCTGTCCAGCCGGAAGGTGGCCAGACTTTTTACCACGGAAAAGAGCAGATTGCCCACCATAAACGCGCCTACCAGACAGCAAATCTGAAACACCATTCCCATCTGTCCGGAGGGAATGAAGCGGTCGTAGAGCATCTGATTCAAGGTGGGGATCAGCAGTCCGATGAGGGCGGACAGGATGGTCAGCCCGATGATGACCGCCAGATCAGCCCGGGACAGGCAGGACCAGCAGTAGGCTGCCAGGTCCTTTGCCGTCATTCCCTGAAGGGGGAAGGGGCGGTAGATGACATGGGCCTGGGGATCGCACTGCTCCGCCAGCGCTCGGGTCAGAGGGACCGCCTTTTTCCCGCTGCGGCAGAGCAGATACTTGCCCCGCCCTCTGGGAATACAGGCGGCCGGTTCCCTTTCCCGGCCAAATTGTACCATAATGGGCCCGGCGTCCGCCTTATGCCAGTTTTCCTCCAGCAGAATCTTCCGGCAGGGAATGTGAGAAATGCGGGCCACTTCCTCCACGGAGATCTCCTGCCGGCAGCAGGCTGTGATCTTTTCGTAGGGGGCGATGGGGATGCGCATACGGTGGCACAGCTCTGCCATGACCTGATAGACCGGGTGCTCCCCGTTTTCCCTGGGTATGTCCTTTTCCTTGGAAAAGAAGGAGGCGATCATCTCATCGGTGCGGGCCCGCACATCCTCTTTTTCCTTGTCCGTGCGGATCAGGTAGCCGTCCTCCTGCACCAGGTTCAGGCGGTAGCGGTCCACCAGCAGATTGCCGTAAGTCTCCCGGCCGGGGTTCTCGATCCCCGCTCTGCCCAGGAATTTTTTTTGCAGGGGTCCGGTGGAGAGCCCCTCCAGACGCTCCAGCTGGGCGTGCTCCTCCGCCGGTGTTACCAGAAAGCGCCACAGGCCGCCCTCGGCATCTGTGTGAGAAAAGGCGGGGAAGATGGTATTTTGCTCTGCGGTGCAGATCAGGGACCGGCGTCCCGGCTGGCCCTCTGTCCAGGGCACCACATAGATATGGACGCTGCCTGACAGCACCCGGTATGCGTCTGTGGGAGTTTCGGTGATGTAATATGCGCCGCCGGTCAACCCAATGAGATTGGCGGTTTCCGTCTGCATGATGCAGCCTCCTTTCAGTTCATTGACATGAACCGGCAGTAGAGTCCGTCCAGAGCCGCCAGCTGAGTATGGGAACCCCGCTCCACAATGCTGCCGCCATCCATCACCAGGATCTCATCGCTGTTGCGTACGGCGCTGAGCCGGTGGGCCACAATGATGCAGGTACACCCGCGGCGCTTGATGTTCTCAATGATCTGTTTTTCGGTGATGGGGTCCAGGGCGCTGGTGGCTTCATCCATGATGAGCACAGTGGGGTTGGTCGCCAGGGCACGGGCAATTTCCAGGCGCTGACGCTGTCCGCCGGAGAGGTTGCTTCCTCCCTCGGTGAGCCTGAACTCATATGCGCCCGGCTTTTGGGTAATCAATTCGTGGATGCAGGCGTCCTTTGCGGCGTTAATCATGTCCCGCTCCAGAACGGCGTGATTCCACATGGTCAGATTGTCCCGGATGGTACCGGAAAAGAGGGTAATATTCTGGCTTACGGTGGACACGCTGGCATGGAGCACGTCCGACGGGATCTCTTCCAGCGGGACTCCGTCCAGCAGGACCCTGCCTGCCCAGGGGCGATACAGCCCGCTGACGATTTTGGCAATGGTGGATTTTCCGCAGCCAGAGCCGCCCACCAGGGCCACCGAACAGCCGGGCTCCAGAGAAAAGGAAAAGCCGGTGACCAGGGGTTTGGCCAGATGGCTGTACCCAAAGGAGACCTCCTCCAGGGCCACCCGGCCGGAGAGCTTGGCCTGAGAAAATTTCTGCACCGTGGTTTCCTGGAATTTCTCATCCACCGGATGGCGCAGGATGTCGTCTACCCGGGCAATATCGGCTTTCAGCGTCTGAATCTGCTGAATAAAGGCCACCAGCGTCTCAACAGGCGCGGAGAAGGAGGCAAACAGGGAGGTGAACGCCGACAGCATACCCAGGGTCATGTGGCCCTGGATGACAAAGACCGCGCCCACCAGCAAAAGCAGAACATCGATGAGGTTATCCACCATTCCGGGCAGCGCCCCTGTCACGGACTGGGTCTGGCTGATGGCCTGCTCTGTGGAGGCCGCCTTGGCCTGGTAGCCCAGGACACGGGAGCTGTAGGCGCTCTCCGCGCCCGACGCTTTCAGGGTAGAGGTAACGCTGAGACCGGCGCACACCACGCCGGTCAGTTTGCCGCTGTCCTGCTGCAGCTTCTGCACCCGGTTGGAAATCCGGCTGGCGGTGATTCTGGCGATCACAACATTGAACAGAATCCCCACCAGTCCGATGGCGGTCATCAGGGGGTTGTAGAAAAGCAGCAGCACCAGATAAAAGGCAGCCACGAAAATGTCCAGAAAAATGTTTGCCAGATCGCCGGCGATGAAGTTGTTGACGTTGTCGTTATTTCCCACCCGGCCCAAAAGGTCGCCGGGGGAGCGCTGGGCAAAGAAGCCCACAGGGAGGCGGAACAGGTGCTCCAGCAATTCCCGGGAGGACAGCAGCGTCAGTTTGTTCTGCATCTTCAACAGGAGCCTGGCGCTGTATGCCTCCAACAGAATCCGGAACAGGAGGGTCAGGATGAGAAAGCCGATGAACTGGTAAAACCAGGGGACGGCGCCCGCCCCCAGGACCCGGTCCAGAAACACCTGGGAAAAGACGGGTAGGATGAGACCGGGGAGGATCATCAGCAGACCCAGACACAGCATCTGGGCCAGAGCGCCCTTCTGCCCCCGGATGCGCTGTTTGATCAGAGGAAACAGGGTGTTTTCCCGTTTGGCCTTTTCAAACTGGGGGGTGGGGTGGAAGGTGAGCACCACGCCGGTAAACCCCTCGTCCAGGTCCTCCATGGTCAGCTTGCGCCGGCCCAGGGCCGGGTCGTTGAGGTAGACAAAGGACCCCTTAAAGCCCTCCAGCACCACAAAATGGTTGAAGTTCCAGTGAATCAGACAGGGCATCTCCAGCTGCTTCAAAGCTTCCGGCTCCTTGCGGTAGCCGTGACATTCCAGCCCGAATTTGCGGGCGGCGTACATGATGTTGCGGGCGTTGCAGCCATCCCGTGATACGCCTGTCTCCACCCGCATCTGCTCCAGCGGCACATATTTGCCCCAATAGGCACAGATCATGGCCAGAGAGGCGGCGCCGCACTCTGTTCCTTCCATTTGAAAGATGGTAGGGGTTTTGCAGTATAATCTGCTCATGAGGCCTCCCCTCCAAACATGGGAAAGACCCAGGCGATGGGGGCGCTCTGTCCCAGCGTGATCTGCACCGAGGCGGAGGAGCCTCCGTACAGGACCTGCTCAGCCCCGGCGGCGCCGGAAAAATAATATCCGCTGGCGGTGGTGCTGTCCTCCCGAAGGGTACAGGTCACCGCCACCACAGGCCCAGCGCTCATCAGCATTTCGATGGTCTGGGCGTCGTTTCCCACCACGGCGGCCATGGACTCGGCGGTGGTGTGGACCCGGTCCACACAGGCCACCTGACCTTCCATCCAGCCGCAGGCATCTCCCGCACTGTCCAGATAGATCACCGCCTCCATGCCGGGTTCCAGCTGAAGGGCGGTTTCCTGACTCACATAGCAGACCACCGACAGCCCGCTGTCACTGTCCGGAGAGATGCGGAACAGGGCCTGATTGGGCACCACATACTCTCCGGGCGCCACCAGATCCTCCCGGATCATGCCGGACTGGTCCGCAGGTACCACAACGGTCTGTCCGGTGGAAGTCAGGATCTCCGCCACCGGCGCTCCCGCCTCTACACAGTCGCCGCTGTGCACCAGCAGGGAGGACACCTCTCCGGCCGCTGTATTGTACAGGGAGTTGGCGCCATAGTCATAGGTCAAAAAGCCGTATGTATCCACCGTTGTGGGGATGCGCCCCACAAAAGACCAGATGACCACGCTGGACGCAAGGACGGCCGCCGCGGCAATGCCCAGCCAGGACATGGGGCTTGTGAGCTTGAGCATACCATCCAGCCGGTCGGGGGAGCTGAGCCGCTCCAACGCGGTTTTGCGAAATACGCTTGTCATGGGATCATGCACCTCACAGTCCGTGGGCTTCAAAGTATTTCCGGATCTTTTCCAGGGCCCGCTTGAGGGTCACCCGGACATTGACGTCCGTCATCTTCAGGATGCCGGCAATCTCCCCCGAGGTCTTTTTATGGAAATACCGCTCTACAATGATGGTGCGTTCACGCTCAGACAGAATGTTCATGGCAGAGGACAGGGCCCGCCGCTCTTCTTCCAGCAGGATGGCCTGGGCCACAGAGGTGTCCCCGGGCAGTTCCGGGATATTCTCATCGTCCAGGGACAGGAACTCCTTCTTGTCCCGGTAGTAGTTTTTCAGGCGGTTTTTCATGATGACATAGACCCAGGTCCCCACAGAGGCCTTTTGGGGGTCAAAGCTGTCAAAATTCCGGTAGCAAGCCACAAAGACCTCCTGGGTCAGATCTTCTGCGTCCTGGCGGGATAGCGTATGCTGCTTTACATAGCGGAATACTTTGAGATAATAGTCACGATATACCTGTTCAAAGCTCACCCGATCCACGCTCCCAGTTTCTTCAAATGATCGCTCTATGCAAAAGCTGGATATTTTGTATATTATTATAGCATTGCCCTTTTTCCATTGCAATGCAGAAACCCACCGATAAGGAAAGGGCCTGCTGTCTGCGATACGCAGACAGCAGGCCCTTGTTCGTCCAGATGGCAATCAGTCGGTTTGGCTGTGTGTCTATCAATATGGGTTATCCTTCCGGATCAAGGATGGCGTTGGACAAATCAATGGGATGGTCACACTGGTTGTCCACGTCGGTGTCGTTGCCTGAGAACACGGTACCCGCAAAGTCCAGGGTGATGTCAGTGGGTACGTTCTCCATCAGCACGGCGGTGCCGTTGTTGATGAACTGGTTGTCGTGGTAGCGGCTGTCCGAGGCGGACTGGCCGGTGGCGTTGAAGTGGAGGCCCACCTGGTTCTCCATGAAGGTACACTCGGTGGCGTTGATCCAGGCCTCCCCCTGGGACTGGAAGCCGGTCTTGTAGCCGGTAAAGGAGCAGCCGGTGGCCCAGGCCTTGACGGGGGCGATGATGCCGGTATCGGCGCCGTCCCCCACGAAATCCATGTCGTAGAAGTAGTTGATCCAGTAGAAGCTGGCGCTGCCGTCCATGGTTATGGAACCCTTGAGGGTGGTGCGGTCCGCCCCCTGGTCGGTGTAGCCGTAGAACTCATAGGAGCGGCTCAGATTCAGATCTCCCTCATAGGTCACCGGGGGCAGGTAGATGTACACCAGATCGGAAGGGGCGATCTCCTGGGCGGTCTGATCCAGCAGGGCCTGGAGGTCCTCCACGGTGTCCATGGGGGTGTCCTCCCAGTGATACTCGTGGGTGATAATGGCGGTGACGTGGATGTTCTGGCGGACCCGGATCACGTCCCCGTTTTTCATCTGAACGGTCCAGACGATCTGGGACTCCCCGGAATTGCCGGTGAAGTCCAGGGAGCAGATCATGGCGGCGTCGGGGGAGTAGTCCTCGTCATGACGGGGCTCCCCGGCGGTGAGGGGACCGGCGGCATTCTCGTCGGGGACCACCTCCACGGTGACCTGCTCCACCAGAGGCTCAAACTCCGCCCAGGCGTCGGCGCCGGTGGCGGCGTCGTTGACGTACCAACGGGAGGGCCAGCGGTACTGCTCGTCGGGGGAGCCCTGCTGGTAGATGTCGGGGGCGGGGGCGCAGCGGTCGTCGGGCCAGGCCACCAGCAGCTGGTAGGTCTTCTCCCCGCTCTCGTAGTACACCTCTCCCAGGGCGTCAAATTCCTGGGGCTCATAGGGCCGGTTGAAGTACCAGACTGCTCCGCCGATGGCGGCGGCCACCGCCAGGATCAGCAGGCCCACCAGCAGCTTTTTCAGCAGGGGGTTGGCGGTTTTTGCCTGCTTACGGGGGTGGATATCCTTCGCGCAGTGGGGACAGAAGGCGGCGTTTTCCGGTATGGGCGCGCCGCAGAGGGGGCATTTGTGTTCCATGGTGGGATTCTCCTTTACTCAAAGGTGGCCTGGGACAGATCCAGGGGTTGGTCGCAGAGGTTGAGGATGCTTTGGGCGTTGGCCCGGAAGATGGAGCCCTGGAAGTTGAGGGTTATGTCGGTGGGTACGTTGTCCAGCCGCACCGCCACATCGTTGCCAAAAAAGCGGTTGTCGTTGTACATGGAGTGGTTGGCGTAGTCTCCCGTGCTGTCGAAGTGGAAGCCGATGCCGTTGCTTTGGAAGGAGCAGCCGATGACGTTGACCCAGCTGGTGCCGTAGGCATAAACCCCGGTGTCCCAGCCGGTGAAGGTGCAGTTGGTGGCCCGGAAGGGAGCGGAGCCGGAGAGACCGGTGCCGCTGCCCCTCCCCACAAAATCGATGTCCTGGAGATAGGCAATCTCGCCGTCGGGGGCCACCACCTGAACAGGGCCGGTGAAGGTGGTGCGGCTTCCGCCTTCGTCAGCGGAGCCGTACAGGTTCAGGCTCCGGTCCCGGATGGTGATCCCACCCTCATAGGTCACCGGGGGCAGGTGGAGGTTGATCACCGCCACCGGGTCGTTCGCCTGGCCGCCGATGGTGTCGATGAGGGCCTGGAGCTCCTCAGCCGTGTCCATGGGGTAGTCCTCCGGGTGGTAGTCATATACCGGGATGGGAACCACCTCATAGGTCTGCCGGAGGTAAATGGTGTCTCCGTTTTTCATTTGGAAGGTCCATACCAACTCTGCCGTGCCGCTCTCCCCGGTGAAGTCGATGAGGGAGATAAGGGGGCACTCAGGCGCTCCCTCGTTGTAGGCGGGCTGGGAGCACAGGTAGGGGGAGGAGCTGTCCTCCTGACCGATGAAGGCCGCGCTGACCTCCTCCACCTCCGCCAGGAAGGCGTCGGAGACGTCGTTGCCGGTGCTGTCGTTGATAAACAGCCGGGAGGGCACCCGGTACTGGCCCTCCGGCTCCCCCGGAATGGTCATCTCCGGCACGGGGGTGTAGCGGTCCGCGTGCTGGGTGAGCAGGAGCTGATAGTCCCCGTAGCGGATCTCCCCATAGCCGTCGTAGGCCTTGGGGGCGAAGGCCAGCCACAGCCCGAACCCCACGGCGGCCAGCACCGCCAGAGCCAGCAGTCCAAGCAGCAGTTTTTTCAGCAGGGGAGTGGCGGTTTTCGCCTGTTTTCGGGGATGAATGTCGGTGGCGCAGTGGGGGCAGAAGGAGGACTCCGCCGGCAAAGGTGCGCCGCAGTGGGGGCATTTGTGCGCCATGACTTATCCTCCGTTCCCCTGGTAATCCAGCATGGTGTAGCCCAGCAGGTTGTAGTCCTGATCCAGCAGCAGGTAGCACATCCACCGGTCCTTACGGGGCAGGAACTCCTCCAGCCGCTGGATCTCCCGGCACTGGCGCTCCGGCTCCGGGCCGTGGAGGGTGTGCCACAGGGCGTAGGTCTGGGGGTCGTCCTCCCGCAGCACGGGGCCCTGGCCGGTGTTGTAGCCCTTCAGGAACCACACCGCCCCGGAGGACTCGATCTCCTCCGGCGGGATGTAGGTGGAGAAATCCTCCTCCCAATTGCCCTCAAAGGCGGCCAGCTCCGCCTCGTAGAGGTGGGTGAAGTCGTAGTCGCAGTTCACCACGTCCATCTGCCACTTGCCGCCCCCCAGGTTGGTGGGGGAGCCGATGAAATAGCCCATCAGGTGGGTGTTGTCGTCAAAGATCATCAGAGCCACCCGGTTATTGGAGTCGCTGCCGGCGTTGTACATCCCCCGTTCCCCCACGGCGTTCTGGGCGCCCCGGGAGGACACCAGAGTGGCCATCTGGAAGCTGTCCACCAGATAGTCGTCGATGTTGTCGCTGGTCTTGATGGTGGTGCGGAAGTCGATGCAGGTGAGGGTGGGGAAGAACTCCTCCAGATATTCGGGAGTGGCCGTCACCATGCCGTCCTCGTCCTCCTGAAAGACCACCGGTGTGGTCTCCCCGGCGGGGAGACCGGTGGGATGCTCATGGAGCAGCGCCCAGCCCACCAGGGCGGCCGCCGCCACGATGGCCAGAGCCAGCACCCATTTCAGACCCTTCCGCCACATATGGGTGGGGACGGGGGCCGCCTCCCGGGTGCGGATGCTCCGGGCGCAGTGGGGACAGAAGGCGGCCTCCTCCGGGAGAGGCGCGCCGCAATGGGGGCATTTGTGTTCCATAGGGATCATCTCTTTCATGTAAAGGTAGCGCCTCCGGTATCAATGGCATGGTTGTTGGGGTTGAGGATGGTCGCCACGTTGCTGTCAAACAGGCAGAACTTAAAGTCAATGGTCCTGAGGCCGGGCACCCGCAAAAGGTCCACCGCCACCGTGTTGTTCCGGAAGGTGTTGTTGGTAAAGTCAGTGTAATTGCAGTAAGTTCCGCCGCTGTCGAAGCGGAAGCCGATGTCGTTGTCGGTAAAGAGGCAGTCTTTTGGGTTGGCCCAGGCCTCCCCGCCCACCAGCAGGCCGATCTCCCAGCCGGTGAAGGAGCAGTCCAGCACCCGGTACTGGGCGGCCACGGTGAGGCCGGTGCCGGTGCCGTTCCCCACAAAGTCGATGTGTTCGATGTCGCACAGAGGGTCCTCCTCCGGCGCAAGCACCACCGGCCCTAAGAAGGTGGTGCGCCGGCCCTGCCCGTCGGTGGAGCCGGAGAGGTTGATTCCCCGCCGGTCAATGGTGAGGCCTCCCTCATAGGTCACCGGCGGCAGGTGGATCCGCACCACCGTGGACAGGGGGACCTCCGCTTGGATCTGGTCCACCAGGGCCTGGAGGTCCTGGATGGTGTCCATATCGTAGTCCTCCGGGTAGTAGTGGGCGGTATCCACCCTCTGGAAGTCGATCTTCTGGCGGAGGAGGATGGTGTCCCCGTTTTTCATGGTGATGGTCCACTCCACCTCCACCGGCCCCTGACTGCGGTCGGTAAAATCCAGAGTGGTCAGGGCCAGACCGTCGTAGGGGTCCTGGGGGTCCAGAGGCAGGGAGCAGCTCACCGGGGAGGGGCTGTCCGGCGGCTGGATCACCCGGACCTGAACCTCAGACGTCTGGTTGAGGAAGGCCCGTCCTGCGTCTTCGCCGGAGTCAACATGGGCGACAAACAGCCGGGAGACCCGGTCGTAGACCCCGCCCTCCTCCACCTGCATGGTGTGGGCCGCCTCGGGGACTATGTCGGTGCGGCAGGTAAGGAACAGGTGGTAGTCGCTGCCATTCAGGGTATAGGTCAGCTCCCCCCAGGCCCTATATACGTCCGGGGCAAGGGCGTCGGACGCCAGCCAGCCTCCCCAGCCAAGGGCGGCCAGCATCAGCAGCAGGAGAGCCCGCCGCAGCGGTTTCAGCCACCAGCGGACGGGTGTATCCACCTCATGTCGGGTGCGGAGGTTTTGGGCGCAGTGGGGGCAGAAGGAGGCTTCCGCTGGAAGGGGCGTGCCGCAGTGAGGGCAGCGTAAATTCATAGCACTCGCCTCCCTCAGTCAAAGGTGGCCCGGGTGAGGTCGGTGGGGTGGTCGGCGGGGTTGGAGAGGTTCAGGCCGTTGCCGGAGAAGGCGCAGCCGTTGAAGTAGAGGATCTTGGCTCCGGGTACCCGGAGCAGCTCCACGGCGGTGCCGTTGTTCCGGAAGGTGTTGCCCTCCAGCATATTGCCGTTGACGTAGTCCCCCACGCTGTCAAAGCGGAAGCCCACGCCGTTGTCCTCAAACCAGCACCCGGTGGGGTCGGCCCAGTCGTCTCCGCCCACCAGCAGGCCGGTGTCCCAGCCGGTGAAGAGGCAGTCCTGCACCCGGCCGTCGGCCTCCACGGTGAGGCCGGTGCCCGAGCCGCTGCCCCGGAAGTCGATGTTCTGAATGAAGCACTGGGGGCCCTGGTCCACATCCACCGTCACCGGGCCCAGAAAGGCGGTGCGCATCTTTTTGTCATCCTCGGCGCCGTACAGGTTGATGGGCCGCCCGGTGATGATAAGGCCCCCCTCGTAGTGGACGGGAGGCAGGTTGAGCCGCACCACCGTGGGCAGGGGGACCTCCGCCTGGATCTGATCTACCAGGGCCTGGAGATCCTCAATGGTGTCCATGTCGTACTCCTCCGGGGTGTAGTCCACTACATCCACCGGCTCGATCACCATCTTGTGCCGCAGAAGGATGGTGTCCCCGTTTTTCATGCGGATGTCCCACCGAACCTCTGCCTCCCCCCGGCTCTGACCGTCAAAATAGAGCGGCGAGAGGGCCATCCCCTCGGCGGCGGGATCGCCCTGATAGGTGGGCTGCTGCCAGGTGATGGGGGAGGGGTTGTCCTGGGGCTGGACCACCTGGACCTGGATAGTCTCGACCTGCTGGCGGAAGACCTGCCCGGCGTCGGCGCCGGTGTCCACATGGGTCACAAAGAGCTTGGCGGCCCGGTCATAATCCCAGTCTTCGATGGTCTGCACGGTGTATTCCGGCTCCGGGGCGCTGTCGTTACGGAAGGTGGCCGCTAAATGGTAATCGTTGCCGTTCAGACGGTAGGTCAGCTCCCCCCAGGCGTCGTATGTGTCGGGGGTAACGGCGTCATAGAGCAAACAGACCGCCGCAGCCAAGGTGGCCAGCGCCAGCAGAAAAAGGACCCGCCTCAGTGGCCGGAGCCACCGGCGGACCGGTGCCTTCGCCTCCCGCCGGGGGCGGAGAGCTTCCATGCAGTAGGGACAGAAGGAGGCCTCGCTGGGGAGGGTGGCGCCGCAGACAGGGCAGGGCCTGGTCCCGCCGGTCATGTCACAGGACCTCCATCAGCCGCAGCACATTGCGGTAGCGGTGCTGGGGGTTGACGTGGGTACACCGGTCCACAATACGGCCCATTTTGCCCCCCGCCAGCTTCTTGGAGGGATGCTCTCCGGTGAGCATCACGTTGATGAGCACCCCCAGGGAGTAGATGTCGGTGCGGATGTCCGACTGGGACAGACCGTACTGCTCCGGGGCGGCAAAGCCGGTGGTGCCCAGAATCTGGGTGTCGTTGCTGTGCTCGGGTTTATGTAAACGGGCGGCGTCAAAGTCGATGAGTACCGCCTCGTCTCCCCGGAGGATGATGTTCTCCGGCTTTACGTCCCGGTGGACGGCCCCGATGGAGTGGAGGACCCACAGGGCCTTGCACACCTGCCGGACGATCTTCCGGGTCTCCTCCGGTGAAAATAGGGCCTCCTGCAGCAGGAAGCCCAGGGTGTCGCCCTCAATAAATTCCTCCAGCGTCAGGACCTTGTTCCCCTCCTCCGCCACCTCGTACACGGTGGGGAGATTGGGACAGGTGTAGTCCAGCAGCTTTCGGTAGACTTCCGGATTGCCGGTGAAACGGCGCAGGATCAGACGCCTGCCGGTGGCGTTGTGCCGGATGAGCTGTACGCTGCCCCGGGGGCTTTCCTTTAAGATCCGGACCAACTCATACTCTTCCTGAAGCGCATTTGACAGCCAGGTATAAATAGAAATCACCCCTGAAAAACCTTGTACACTATGCAGTGGGCATATTGTATCCAGGTACAAATTGTTGTAAATTTAGTATAAACGATTTCCATTTGAAAGTAAAGGGAGTGATAGGATTGGAAAATAAGACCACGGGCGATCTGAGCCATGATCTGATGAGCGAGGCCAACATTGACTCTTATCTCCACGACAATCAGCCCTTCTTTGCCAACCAGAGCATTGCGGAGCTGCTGGCGGAGTTATATGAGAAGAAGGACTTTTCCAAGGCGGCCCTGGCCCGGAAGGCGGGGATGAGCGAGGTCTATCTCCACCAGGTTTTTGCCGGCCGGCGCAATCCCTCCCGGGACCGGCTGCTCTGCCTGTGCGTGGGGCTGGAGACCACCCTGGAGGAGGCCCAGCGGCTGCTTAAGCAGGCCGGCTACGCCCCCCTCTATCCCCGGCTGAAGCGGGATGCCATCATCAGCTTCGGCATCGTACATCACATGGAGTTGGGAGAGATCAACGACAAGCTGTTTGCCGAAAATGAAAAGACCCTGTATTGATGCGGTCCACCAAATGAGAGGAGCAAAGCACATGAGATCCATTGGAAAAAAGATCTGCGCCGGGGCGCTGGCCCTGGCGCTGTCCGTGTCCATGCTGCCTGGGGCGGCCCTGGCGGCGGAGAGCCTGGATAACTTTCAGAAGGTCAATACTTACACCGTCGGAACCTTTACCGACGTGGCAGCCGACAGCTGGTATGCCGGCAGCGTGAAGGACGCCTATGAGCTGGACCTGGTGAAGGGGAGCAGCGCCACCACCTTCTCTCCTACTCAGAACATCACCATCGGCTCCGCCCTGGCTTTGTCCTGCCGCCTGCACAGCATCTACCACACCGGCAAGGCCGACTTCCAGCAGGGGGAGCCCTGGTACCAGGTGTATGTGGACTACGCCATCTCAAACGATATCATCGCCAGTGACGAGTTTACCGATTATAACGCCACCGCCACCCGCCGCCAGTTCGCCGGCATCCTGGCCAAGTCTCTGCCCTCTGACGCGCTGAAGGTCATCAACCAGATTGAGCCGGGGGACATCCCCGATGTGGATATTGGCTCCTCCTATGGGGCGCTCATCTATTTCCTGTACGGGGCGGGCATCCTCACCGGCAGCGACAAGTACGGCACCTTCCAGCCGGAGACGCCCATTGACCGGGCGTCGGTAGCCACCATCGTTTCCCGTATGGCTCTGCCCGGCCAGCGCAAGCAGCTGACCCTGGAGGAGAAGGAGCCGGAGCCCACCCCCGGCACCCCGGCGCTCACCCCCGGACAGCTGAGCAGCCTGAAGAATGACATCGACAAAGCCGGTGAGGCCATTGCCGGCGGACAGAGATCGGCCAAGATCGTGGAGGACTCTTCCATGCCCAATCTGGTAGGTCCCACATCTACCCTTTTAATCATGACCAATGGTGTGACGGCTGTGGGGTTTTTGGATCTGGCCCGGGATGTGCTGAAGAATGTGGATGCCATTCCTATCTCCTATGACGGATACACCAGCCTTCAGGAGCTGATCAAAGTGACCCGGGATGACCTGTGGAATGAGTGCAGCGGGCACCAGAACAAGATCAACAAATATACCTGGAGTCTCTATTTTGATCAGGGCTGCGCGTCCATGGACAAAGCTGAGAGGCGGATCGCCGCCATACAGGAGATTATTGCCACCCTGGGATAACAAGCCCGCAAGTCAATGACAAGGAGGAACTGAGATGAAACGCAAACTGCTGAGCCTGCTGATGGCCCTTGCCCTCATGGCGGGCCTGATGCCGGCGGCTCTGGCGGCAGACAACATGGACCACTTCAAAAAGGTCAACGACTATCCCGCCGGGAAATTTACCGACGTGGCTGCCTCCAGCTGGTACGCCGAGAGCGTGCAGAAGGCCTACGAGCTGGACCTGGTGAAGGGAAGCAGCGGCAACACCTTCTCTCCCATCCAGAATCTGACCATCAGCTCCACCCTGGCTCTGGCCTGCCGCCTGCACAGCATCTACCACACCGGCAAGGCCGGCTTCCAGCAGGGGGAACCCTGGTATCAGGTGTATGTGGACTACGCGGTGGAAAACGGCATCATCACCGCCGGCCAGTTCACCGACTACAACGCCAACGCCACCCGCCGCCAGTTTGCCGGCATCCTGGTGAAGGCCCTGCCCGCCGAGGAACTGAAGGCCATCAACACCATCGAGGACGGGGACATCCCCGACCTGGCCGCCGGGTCCGCCAACTATGAGGATATCTACACCCTTTACCGGGCGGGCATCCTCACCGGCAGCGACAAGTACGGCACCTTCCTGCCTGAGACTCCCATCGACCGGGCGTCGGTGGCCACCATCGTCTCCCGTATGGCGCTGCCCGACCAGCGCCGCCAGGTGACCCTGGAGGAGAAGCCGGTAACCATTACCGCCATCACCCTGGATAAGACCACCCTGGCCATTCAGCAGGGCGAGAGCGGCAAGCTCACCGCCTCCGTCACCCCTGCCAACTCCACTGAGGCTCTGACCTGGACCAGCTCCAACAAGAGCGTGGCCACCGTGGCCGCCGACGGTACCGTCACCGCCGTGGCCCCCGGCACCGCTGTTATCACCGCCGCCTCCAGCGGCGTCAAGGCCACCTGCACCGTCACCGTGTCCAAGCGGGCCCTGTCCACCCAGCCCCTCTATGAGGACTCCAATGTCAGCATCAAGTTCTCCAAGATCCAGAAGAGCAGATATGACGCCGGCGAGGCCGAGCTCTATCTGAATGTGACCAACAAGACGGGGAGCACCATCACCGTCCAGGCCGACGCGGTGAGCCTCAACGGCTACACCTTCAACGATCTGACCATGAGCGACGACGTGTCGGCCAACTCCACCGGCACCGTCACGGTCACCATTAACAACTACGACTCCTCCCTGGTGAACCTGAACAGCGTCCAGACCGTGGGCGGACAGTTCCGGGTGATCCTGGGCGGCGTGGGCAGCGGCTCCAAGACCACCTATGCCCGCTTTGACGCCACCAACCTGTACACCGGCAAGACCGACGACACCATCCCTGCCGTCAGCGGCAAGGAGAAGCTGTACAGCGACGAAAATGTGGAATTCTACTACGGCAAGACCCAGAAATACCCCTACTCTGACGACGGCAGCGAGATCGAGGTCTACCTGCTGGTCCGCAACAAGACCGGCTTCACCGTGCTGATCCAGAACGACACCGTGGTCATCGACGGCAGAAGCTACAACCGCACCACCATGTCTCACCCCGTCCTGGCCCACTCCACCGGCTATGTGAAGGTCACCGTGAGAGAGTACAGCGGCCCCACTCCCTCCACCGTCACCACTGTGGGCGGCGACTTCCGCGTCATTGACGATCTGGGCGACCGGGGCACCTACACCATTACTCTGGGCGGCGGCTCCAGCGGCGGTTGGGAAGGCGGCGGTGACAGCGATGGTAACGGTGACGATAACGGTTCCTCCTCCGGCGGAAGTTCCAGCGGCAATACCGGCGACATGGATATGGACGCCACCTACAGCAAGTATCCCAATGTGCCCGATTTCGGCGCCATGTTTGGCGTGCCCACCATGGAGGAGGATCCCGACGGGGACGCCACCATGTACATCTATAAGCTGAGTGACATCCCTGGCGGGTCCAGCAACCGGAGAACCGTGATGGATCTCTACATCACCATGCTGGAGGGCCACGGCTTCCGCTTCTCCAACAGCCAGGGCGGAATCAGCTACGGCTACACCTACGATGTGTACAACCTGGGCAGCTTCCCCAACATTCAGACTATGGTATCCGTGGGCTATATCTACAGCGGCAGCACCCCCATAGCCGTGGCCATCCGGGTCGTACCTATGAACTGACTGTGCTTTGTCTAAATATTTCACCACAAAAGGCCCCGGCGGCAGACTATTTTGGTCTGCCGCCGGGGCCTTTTGTGTGATGAGAAGCTTGGGATTAGATGGTGGCGCCGTAGTCCACCACCAGGGTCTCGCCGTTGATGGCCTTGGACTCGTCGCTGGCGAAGAAGAGGATGGCGTTGGCCTGATCCTCGGGCTGGGTGCGGGGCAGGGAGCCGTCAAAGTGCTTGCCGCACAGGTGGCAGAACTCGTTGTCGAAGGTGGCCAGATTGGCGGGGTCAAAGATGTCGGTCTGGGTGGGGCCGGGGCAGACGGCGTTGACCCGGATGCCCTTGCCGGCGAACTGGATGGCCACGTTCTTGGTCATGCCGATGACGGCCATCTTGGCGGCGGTGTAGGACACACCGGCGTTGGAGCGGGTGGCGCCGATGGAGGAGATGTTGACAATGGAGCCGGAACCGGCGGGAGCCATATACCGCAGAGCCTCCCGCATCATGTAGTACACAGAGGTCTGATCCACGGCGATGACCTTGTTCCACAGCTCCTCGTCGCAGTTGGTGATGGACATATTCTTGTCGTCGATACCGGCGTTGTTCACCAGGATATCCACCCGGCCGAAGGTCTCTACGCAGGTATCCACCAGACGGCGGCAGTCAGCGGCCACGCTGACATCGGTGGACACGGAGATGGCCTTCACACCCAGAGAGGCGGCGTACTCCTCCACTTCCTTCAGCTTGTCCAGCCGGCGGGCAGCCAGCACCAGGTTGGCGCCCTCGCGGGCGAAGAGAGCTGCGGTGGCCTTGCCGATGCCGGCGTTGGCGCCGGTGATGATAGCGACTTTTCCTTCCAGACGTTTCATGTGGTTGTTCATCCTTTCTATGTTGTGGGCGGCCCTGCCGCCGTTAATCAGAACAGACCTGAGTCATACAAAATAGGTATAGAGAAAGTCCCCTCTGTTCCGCTGTGATACCTTTAGTATAGCGGAACAGAGGGGACTTTCAAAATGCCCCTTGCGGCGCAGCATTATGCTTTTGAAGTTATACCTGCGGCGGCCATCCGCACCTTCTCCTGCACCAGCAAGTCGATGGCAAACCGGATGAAGGCGTTGGCTGCGTCGGTGAGGGGATAACCCTTGTGGTAGGACACCCCCAGGCTGGCGGGAGGGACCCCCTCCTCCAGGGGAATGACCAGAATAGGGCTGTCGGGGAAGAGGGCCCGCAGCCGCAGCATCTGGGATACCGGCATCACGGCCACCCCGGCCTTTTGCTCCAGCAGGCGGTAGACCAGGCTGGTGCTCTCCACCTCGTAGGCCAGGGTGGGTTCAAAACCCCGGGCCCGGCAGATGGAGCGGAGGGTTTTGGCGTCCAGCCGGGAGGCGTCGCAGATCAGAGGCTGACCGGCCAGCGCCTTTAGCTCCACCACGGTTTCCTTTGCCAGGGGGTGGTCCCGGTGGACGAACAGGCCGTAGTCCATCTCCCCCAGCAGGCGGAAGGTGAGCAGATTGTGGTTGAGGGGGTAGGGGGTGACCGCCAGGGTGAGGGTGCGCTCCACCAGCTGCTGGGCCAGCCGGGAGGCGTCCCCCTGGTACTGGCGGATGCCGATCTCCGGGTGGGCCCGGGAGAAGGGCTGGAGGATGTCGGGGAGAAAGCCGTCGATGGAGCAGCCCAGAGAGAGGATATTCTGGTTGTTTTCATATAACCGCTGTACCGTCTGGATGCAGGCGTTCAGCTCCCCGAAGGCGTTCTCCACCCCGGAGAGAAAGATCCGGCCATATTCGTTGAGCACCACCTTGCCCTTCCGGTGCTCAAAGAGGGGGACCCCCAGCTCCCCCTCCAGCCGGGCAATGGAGCGGCTCAGGTTGGGCTGGGTGACAAACAGCTCCCGGGCCGCCTGGGAGATATTTCCCGTGCGGGCCACGGTGCGGAAGTAGTTGAGTTGGGAAAACTCCATTGACTCACGCCCTTTCCCCCGTATTATACCGGATTCCGGCAAAAAAGGAAAGAAATCATCCCGGGCCGACCCGGTCACTCCACTATTTACACCGGCGGGTTTTGGGAGTACAATAACCTTGTAGAAAATGCACAAGGAGGTGCCCCATGAAACTGACCTTTTTCGGCGCAGCCCGTGCCGTGACCGGCAGCTGCCACTGTGTGGAGTGCGGCGGGACGAAGATCCTGGTGGACTGCGGCCTGCAGCAGGGCAGGGACGAGCGGGACAACCAGGAGCTGGACTTCAACGCCGGGTACATCGACGCGGTGGTGGTCACCCACGCCCACATCGACCACTCCGGCCGCATCCCCCTGCTGGTGAAGCAGGGCTTTGAAGGCAACATCTACTGCACCCGTCTCACGGGGCAGCTGCTGAGCATTATGCTGCGGGACTCGGCCCACATCCAGGAGAGCGACGCCCAGTGGCAGAACCAGAAGGGCAAGCGCGCCGGGGCCGAGCCGGTGGAGCCCCTGTACACCGTGGCCGATGCCGAGGCCGCCATCAAGCACATCGTCACCTGTGAGTACGGCACCCGCCTCCAGATCGAGGACGGGGTGAAGGTGCGCTTTGTGGACGCGGGCCATCTGCTGGGCTCGGCCAGTGTGGAGATGTGGCTCACCGAGGGGGAGGAGACCCGGAAGGTGGTATTCTCCGGCGATATCGGCAACCGGGACCAGCCCATCATCCGGGACCCGGAGTATATCCGGGAGGCCGACTATGTTTTGACGGAAAGTACTTACGGCGACCGGCTCCACGACATGGACAAGAACCCGGATTACACCGGAGACCTGGCTGCCATCATCGACGAGACCCTGGGCAAGGGGGGCAACGTGATCATCCCCTCCTTCGCCGTGGGCCGTACCCAGGAGCTTTTATACTTCATGCGGGAGATGAAAGAGCAGGGACTGGTAAAAAGCGTGCCCGACTTCCAGGTGGTGGTAGACTCCCCCCTGGCGGGCGAGGCCACCCGCATCTTCTCCGGCGATCTCCACGGCTATCTGGACGAAGAGGCCATCGCCGCCCTGAAGGGGGGCGCCTTGTTCCAGTTCCCCGGCCTCACCATCACCGAATCCAGCGAGGAGTCCCGGGCCCTTAATGAGGACAAGACCCCCCGGGTCATCATCTCCGCTTCCGGTATGTGCGATGCCGGCCGTATCCGCCACCATCTGAAACATAACCTGTGGCGGCCGGAGTGTACCGTTGTCTTTGTGGGTTTCCAGGCCGAGGGCAGCCTGGGCCGGCGGCTCATCAACGGGGTTACGTCGGTGAAGCTCTTCGGTGAGGAGATCGCCGTCCGAGCCAAGATCGTCAACTTCCACGGCCTGTCCTCCCACGCCGACAGGGACGGCCTGCTGCGGTGGATCGAGAGCTACAATCCCAAGCCCCGGCAGGTCTTTGTGGTCCACGGCGACGCGGAGGTCACCGAGATCTACGCCAACACCCTGCGGCAGATGGGGCTGGCTGCTCACGCCCCCAACTATGAGGAGGTCTACGACCTGCTGGCCAACAAGATGCTCGCCCCCGGCCTGCCGCCGGAGCAGAAGCCCGCAGCCGCCCCCGGCGCCTCCCCCGCCTACCAGCGGCTGGAGGAGGTGGGCCGCAAGCTGATGGAGGTCATCTCCCACAACAAGGGCGGCACCAACAAGGACCTGGGCAAGTTTGCCGATCAGCTGCGGGCCCTCATCGAGAAGTGGGACCGCTAAACGACAGAAACAAAGGCCGCCCGATTGGGCGGCCTTTGTTGTCAGGCTGGGATGGCCCCGTAGCCGAATTTGGTCCGGTAGTGCCACAGAAAACCGATGGACAGCAGGCAGGAGACAGCCTCTGCCACCGGCACCGCGATCCATACGCCGGTGACTCCCAGCACCCGGGGCAGCAGGAGCAGCCCGGCCATGAGGAAGCCGAAGGTGCGGGCGAAGGAGATAATGGCGGAGGTCCGCCCGTCGGACAGAGCGGTGAAGAGGGCGGAGGCAAAGATGTTTACCCCGGCGAAGAGGAAGGAGGGAGCAAAGAGGTGGAAGCCCTCCAGGGCCAGGGCATTGACCTGGGTACCGGCAGGGGAGAACACCCCCACGATGACCGGGGCCAGCAGCAGGGCGGCGGCCAGGATGCCCACGGCGGTGCACAGGATGAACCGGGAACAGTGGCGGAAGGTGGAGCGCAGCCGGTCATACCGCTCCGCACCCTGGTTGAAGCTGAACACCGGGGCTACGCCCATGGAGAAGCCCAGGAACAGGGCCACCAGCAGGAACTGGGCGTAGAGCACGATGGTGATGGCGGATACGCCGGGCTCTCCCAGCAGTTCCATCATGATGGCGTTGAAGAAAAAGGTGGTGACGGCGGTGGACAGGTTGGTCACCATCTCAGAAGAGCCGTTAAAGCAGGCCTTGCCCAGCAGCCGCCAGTTGGGCCGGGGGCGGGAGAAGCGCAGCCCCTCCTTCCGGGTGAGGAAGAAGAGCACGCCGCACACCGCCGGAATGCAGTAGCCGGTGACGGTGGCCACGGCGGCCCCGGCGATGCCCATGCCCAGAGGCCCCATGTACAGCCAGTCCAGCACGCCGTTGGTGACGCCGGCGGCGATGGTGAGCCACAGCCCCAGGCCGGGCTTGCCCGCCGCCACAAAAAAGCTCTCAAAGAGCAGTTGGAGCATGGCCATGGGGGCAAACATCAGCAGAATCCGCAGATAGCAGGCGGCGTCCGCCAGCAGCAGATCGCTGGCCCCCAGCAGCCGGGCCAGAGGCTCCGCCCCAAAAACGGCCAGCAGGGCGAATATCACTCCGGCGCATACCGCCGCCAGGGTCAGAAAACCAAAGGTGCGGCGGGCGCCTTCCAGGTCCCCCGCGCCCATCCGGTGGGATACCACGGCGCTGCCGCCGGTACCCAGCATAATACCCACCGCCAGCACAATGCTGAC
Organism: Flavonifractor sp. An112; assembly: GCF_904377885.1. Classification (NCBI taxonomy): domain Bacteria; kingdom Bacillati; phylum Bacillota; class Clostridia; order Eubacteriales; family Oscillospiraceae; genus Flavonifractor; species Flavonifractor sp. An112. The sequence continues at coordinate 28,922 of NZ_CAJFGT010000013.1, forward strand.
AGCGGGATAGGCGATGTTGATGGCGGCCAGGGCGTTCTCTCCCACCAGCCGGGAGGTGAGCACCCCGTCCACAATGGTGTACAGGGAGGTCACCAGCATCATGATGGTGGTGGGCAGGGCAAAGCGGAGCAGTCCGCCCAGGGTAAAGTCCTGATCCAACCGGTTTTTCATAGCCTGTGCCTCCTTTTTTCTAAAGCATTTACAAACAGCATTGAACATGATAAGCTATCGGGTAACCCGATAGTCAAGAGGGAGGTTTGCGCCATGGATCAAACAGAGATGCGCTTTACCACCGGGGAATTTGCGGCCCTGTGCGGCGTCACCAAGCACACCCTGTTTCACTACGATGAGACCGGCATCTTCTCTCCCGCCATCCGGGGGGAGAACGGTTACCGCTACTATGCTCCCGCGCAGATCGAGGTGTTCCAGGTCATTTCCAGCCTCAAGGAACTGGGGATGCCCCTGTCCGACATCAAGGCCTACCTGGACCGGCGCAGCCCGGAGACCCTGCTGGAGCTGCTGAAGGAGGAGGAGGCCGCCCTGACGGAGAAGCTGTCCCGGCTGCGGCGGCTGCGGACCCTGATCCGGCGGAAAGCAGAGCTGACCCGGCAGGCTCTGGCCGTCCAGCCCGGCGAGGTAAGGTTGGAGGAGTGGCCCCAGCGGTGGTATGTGGCCACCGCCGCCCCCGGCATTACCGACGCGGGCAAATATGCCCGTATTCTGGCCCGCCACCTGGAATACTGCGAGGCCCATCAGGTGGCCAGCCCCTACGCCCTGGGGGCCATCCTGCCGGTGGAGGCTACCCGGCGGGGAGACTGGGAGGGTTATACCTACTGCTATACCCAGGTGGACAGACCAATCCGGGGGGTGCAGATGCTCACCGCCCCGGCGGGACGCTATTTGACCTACTTCCACGCCGGCAGCTTCGACACCGTGCGGGAGGGCTACCAGCGGCTGCTGGACTGGGCCCAGACCTGCGGAATGACCCTGGGAGAGCTGTTCTGGGAGGATGTGCTGCTGGACGAGCTGGCGGGCAAGGGCTACGACCAGTACCTGCTGCGGCTGTCGGTGTTTGTTGAGCAGACCGGGGGAGGAAGGGCTCAGGAACCGCTCTGATCTCCGTGCCCCAGGGCGGCGTTCAGCTTTTTGACGCTGCGCAGGGCCAGAAGGTACCGAATGATCCAGATCAGGAAAAAAATCACCGTAAAAATGACCAGATAGGCCAGTATGCCCGCCGCACTGCGCTCCATCCAGTGACAGACGTAAGCGGTGGGGATCAGCAGGGCGGCCCCCAGCAGGAAATAGACGGCAGTCTGCCGGGCCAGACTCCACCGCTCCAGCTCCCACAGCACGGAGCCGGCGGCAAAACCGAAGCCCACCAGACCGCACAGGGCGGTCTGGAGCAGGACCGCCTGGGCCTCACTCCCCACCTGGGCCGCGAAGGCGGGCATACAGGGATAAAAGGCGCCGGTTCCCCAAAACAGGGAGGAAAAAACGGTGATGAGATGCCCGATGGCGATCCCCAGAGGAATGCCCAGCAACCCCCGCAAAAGCAACTCTTTTTTCATACGGTTCACCTCACAGACCAAGTTGTTTTTTCAGCTTTGATACATATCGCCGGGAGACATAGGTGACCGTGCCGTCGGACAGCTTTACCCGGATGGTGCCGGTCAGGCTCAGATCAAAGCTCTGCACTTTTTTCAGATGGATGAGTTCCGAGTTGGAAATGCGTACAAAGAGATGGGGGTCCAGCCGCGCCTCCGCCTCGTACAGCCGCAGACGGAGGGTGTATTCCCCCCGCTCGGTGGCGGCCAGCACCTTCCCGGCGCTGGCGTACACCCGGATCAGCTCCGCCGGGTCCAGGAGCCGGACGGTCCCGCCCTGATAACCGGTGATCGGAGGGGCGTCGGCGTGGGAGAGGAACTCCACCGCCTGCCGAACCTCGTCGGTGAGAGCGGCGGTGAGGATTACCGCCTTGGGCCGGGTATAGGTCTCGTCGATGTTCACTTCCACTTGCATATCGGTCACCTCTTCCTGTGGTGATGCCATTATAAAGAGCGGACAGGCAGTACGCAACGTATTTTTTACAGATGGTCGCTGTGGCTCCACAGGTGGCTGCCTGCGCGGAAAAAATGGGGGATTTTAGAACAAATGTTTGCAATGCTGGAGGAAGTATGGTATACTGAAACCGGACGAACTTGACAAAGGAGGGTCTGCCATGAAGGCGCTTTCACCCAAACAGCAGCAGATCTACGATTATATCATTTCTTTCTCGGCGGAACACGGCTATCCCCCCTCCGTCCGGGAGATCGGGGCCTATGTGGGGCTGAAATCCCCCTCCACCGTCCACTTCCACCTGAAGGGGCTGGAGTCGGCGGGCCTCATCACCAAGGCGGAGGGTAAGACCCGCTCCATCACCGTGGCCCAGCCGGAGACTCCGGCAGTCCCGGAGGACAAGGTGCCGGTGGTGGGCAGCGTGGCCGCCGGGTCGCCCATCCTGGCCCAGGAGTGCATCGAGGACTATCTGACTTTTGACACCGGCGGGCGGCCCGGGGAGTATTTTGCCCTGAAGGTGCGGGGGGAGTCCATGAAGTATGCCGGTATCCTGCCCGGGGACCTGGTGATTGTCCACCAGCAGGCCGATGCCCACAGCGGGGAGATCGTGGTGGCCCTCTTTGAGGACGAGGCTACGGTGAAGACCCTCCGCCGGAAGGACGGCCATGTGTGGCTCATGCCCGAGAACCCGGACTACGAGCCCATCGACGGCGAAGGATGCGCCATCCTGGGCAAGGTTACCGCCGTGGTGCGGCGGTACTGAGATGAACCGGGTGGTCTTTGATACCCCCGTGGGACCTATGGCGCTGGAGGAGGAGGGGGGCGGGCTTACCGCCCTGTATTTGCCCAATTCCCCCATGTCTCCGGTGGGGGAGGAGACGCCCCTGCTCGCCCGAGGCAAGGAGGAGCTGCTGGCCTATCTGGCGGGGGAACGGCGGGACTTTGACCTGCCCCTTGCCCCACAGGGTACCCCTTTTCAGCGCAAGGTGTGGTCCGCCCTGGCGGACATCCCCTACGGGCAGACCATCACCTATGGGGAGCTGGCCCGCCGGGTGGGCTGTCCTAAGGGGAGCCGGGCGGTGGGCCAGGCCAACCACCGCAATCCCCTGCCCATCCTTTTGCCCTGCCACCGGGTGGTGGGGGCCAACGGGACCCTTACCGGCTACGGGGGTGGGCTGGAATTGAAGGAATGGCTGCTGCGGCTGGAGGGAATCTTATGAAAAAACTGTTTTCTGCCGCCGATGCTTATATCGCCAAAATGAACTGGAAGGACCTGGCCCTGGTGAAGCTGTACCTGTGCGCCGCCGGGGTCATGCTGGGCCTGGCCGCTCCCAAAAAGCTGCGGAAATGGGCGGCTCTTGGGGCGGTGGTGGTCTTTGTGGCCACCTATCTGCCCATTATGCTGAAATTCCTCCCCCATCTGGAGGGTGAGATGCGAAAGGAATAAAGGAGCGTGTCTATGGGAAAGGATAAGCGCTTTCAGGTGATCTACACCCAGGGTGTGGCCGATGCCACCCGGGTTCTGCTGGATACCAAGACCGGTATGCTCTACCTGGAGATGCACGACGGATATGCCGGCGGTATCACCCCGCTGCTGGACAGCGACGGAAAACCCATGAAATGGAAGGCGGAGGACTGGGAATGAAGCTGATCACCTGGAACGTCAACGGCCTGCGGGCCTGCCTGGGCAAGGGCTTTCTGGACTTCTTCAAGGAGATGGACGCTGACGCCGTCTGCCTCCAGGAGACCAAGCTCCAGCCCCACCAGATCGAGCTGGACCTGCCGGGCTACCACATCTACTGGAACAGCGCCGAGAAGAAAGGCTACTCCGGCACCGCCCTCATCACCAAAACCGAGCCTCTGGCCGTGACCTACGGCCTGGGTATCCCGGAGCACGACACCGAGGGCCGGGTGATCACGGCGGAGTATGAGGACTTCTATCTGGTGTGCTGTTACACCCCCAACGCCAAGGAGGGGCTGGCCCGCATCGACTACCGGATGCAGTGGGAGGACGATTTCCGGGCCTACCTGATGACCCTGGACCAGAAGAAGCCGGTGGTGTTGTGCGGCGATTTGAACGTGGCCCATGAGGAGATTGACCTGAAAAACCCCAAGACCAACCGGGGCAACGCAGGCTTCTCCGACCAGGAGCGGGGCAAGATGACTACCCTGCTGCAGAGCGGTTTTGCCGACAGCTTCCGTGCCCTCTACCCGGACAAGACCGGGGCCTATACCTGGTGGAGCTACCGCTTCAACGCCCGGAAGAACAACGCCGGGTGGCGCATCGACTACTTCATCGTGTCGGAGCGTCTGCTGCCCCGGGTGAAGGACCAGATCATCCATGCCGACGTCACCGGCAGCGACCACTGCCCGGTGGAGCTGGATCTGGAATAAGACAAAAAACAGGACTGCCGCACAGTTTGCGGCAGTCCTGTTTATTTATTTCCCTTCCCGGGTCAGCAGGCTCTGCTTCAGATCCCATAGCTTCTGGGACAGGTCCACATAGTAGTTGTGGGGGTTCTCAAACCGCTTTACCTCGTCCCACAGCAGATCGATCTGCCCGGCGCACCAGGCCCGCATCTCGGCGATGGGCGGGGAGTCGTACACCCGCTTGCCGCCCTGGAACACCGGCACCAGCAGCTCCCTGGCGGTAAAGTTGGTGAACACGCTGCGCTTCCAGGTGGCGTCCGGGTCGAAGAGCTCCAGAGGCTTGCTCTCGTCCACCGTCTCGTCCCACAGTGTGATAAGATCGGCAAAGGCCTTCCCCGTCTCGTTGTCGAAGAGGCGGTACACCTTCTTGAAGCCGGGGTTGGTGATCTTGTCCGGGTTGGCGCTGATCTTGATCTTGGGGATGATATTTCCCTCTTTGTCCTCCACCGCCGACAGCTTGTACACCCCGCCGAACACCGGCTCGCTCTTGGAGGTGATGAGCCGCTCGCCCACGCCGAAGGAGTCGATTTTGGCCCCCTGGAGCAGCAGGTCCCGGATGATATACTCGTCCAGGGAGTTGGAGGCCACGATCTTGCACTCGGTGAGTCCCGCCGCGTCCAGCATCTTCCGGGCCTTCCGGGACAGGTAGGTTAGATCGCCGGAATCCAGCCGGATGGCGCAGTTGGTGATGCCCTGGGGCAGCAGCACCTCCTTGAAGGCGCGGATGGCGTTGGGCACGCCGGATTTCAGCACGTTGTAGGTGTCCACCAGCAGCACCGCCGAGTGGGGATAGAGCTGGCAGTAGGTCTTGAAGGCGGTGTACTCGTCGGGGAACATCTGGACCCAGGAGTGGGCCATGGTGCCGCCGGCGGGGGAGCCGTACACCTCGTCAGCCAGGGTGCAGGCGGTGCCGGCACAGCCGGCGATGTAGGAGGCCCGGGCGCCCAGAATGGCGGCGTCGGGACCCTGGGCCCGGCGGGAACCGAACTCGCTCACCGGCCGCCCGTCGGCCGCCCGCACGATGCGGTTGGTCTTGGTGGCGATGAGAGACTGGTGGTTCAGAGTCAGCAGCAGGAAGGTCTCAATAAACTGGGCCTCAATGGCGGGGGCCCGGACGGTGAGGATGGGCTCACGGGGGAAGATGGGGGTGCCCTCGGGCACGGCCCAGATGTCGCCGGTAAACTTGAAGTTTTTCAGGTACTCCAAAAAGCCCTCGCAGAAGCAGCCCTTGCCCCGCAGATAGGCGATGTCCTCCTCATCGAAGTGGAGCCGCTCCACATAGTCGATGACCTGCTCCAGACCGGCGGCAATGGCGAAGCCGCCGCCGTCAGGCACGTTGCGGAAGAAGATGTCGAAATAGCAGATCTGCTGGGCGTAGCCCTCGGTCTGGAAATAGCCGTTGCCCATGGTGAGCTCATAAAAGTCGCACAGTAAGGTATAATTCATGTGTTGCTTCATGGTTGTTCAAACCTCCCGGTTGGTGACCGTGATCTGGAGGGCCTCCATCAGGTCCAGTACATTCTTGTGGAGCGTGGGGTCCGGCCCGGCGGTACAGGCGGCGTCCACCACCAGCTCCGCCTCGGGCAGGGCTGCCTTGGCCATGATGGCGTTGGACAGCACGCACAGATAGGACACCAGCCCCACCAATTCAATGCGGTCATACCGCTGTCCCTTCAGCCAGTTGCCCAGCCACAGGGAGGGGAAGGCGGGCTTGCACACCACCATGTCCCGGCTCTTGTCCAGAGCCTGTCCGGTCTTGCCGTAGAGCTGCCAGCCCTGGGAATTCATCAGACAGTGGGGCACCGGCAGCTTCCGCCCCTCCTGGGTGTCCAGGTAGTTTTCCTGGTGGGTATCCAGGGTGAAGGCCACGTCGTCCCCGGCGGCACGATAGGCGGCGATCTTCTCCGCAATGGGACCGTCCAGCTGTTCCGCCCCGGCAAAGCCCAGGGCGCCGTCCACAAAGTCCTTCTGGTAGTCCACCACCAGCAGCAGTCGTTTCATGCCGCTCCCTCCTTTAGGTGTCAAGACACCTGTCTATTATAGGCGCGCGTCCCTTAAATTGCAAGGGACTTTTCAAAGCAGGGGTAGGTGAGGGGCCGGCCGTGAAGGTGGATCTCCCCCACCTTGGAAAAGCCCATCTTGCGGATCAGAGCCTGCATCCGGTCGTTGAGGGAATAGGTGTCGATACGCATGGCGGCAATGCCCCGGCGGCGGGCTTCCTCCTCGGCAAAGGCGAAGAGGGCGGAGCCCACCCCATGGCGCTGGAAGGTAGGATCAATGGCCATGCGGTGGATCACCATGGCGGGGCGGCTGGTGGTCCAGGGCAGGGGATCGTACTCGGGAGATTCGCTGGTGTTGATGCAGGCCACACCGGCCAGCTTGCCGTCGATGACAGCGGCGTACAGCTCGCCCCGGTCGATGTCCCCGGCGTAGAAGTCCCGGGTGGGGTAGTCCTCCCCCCACTGGGGGTTGCCCAGCTGGTTCATGTGGACCACTGCCCGGCGCACCATGGCCCAGATCTCCTCCAGTTCCTCCCGATGGGCGGGACGGATGGTCATCTCCCCGGTCATTCGGCCACGGGGGTGGGGCCCATGGCCTCGTGGAGGGTGTTGGTTACCGCGCCCCGGAAGAGGCAGACGGCGAAGCGGTGCATTTTCTCCAGCTTCTCGGGCACGGCGTCGGCATTGATCTGACCGGCGGCGGAGAAATCCCCGTCCAGAATGAACCGGGTCTCCTTGGGCTGGTTGGCGTTCTGGGGATTGTTGGCGCCCACCAGGCCGGGACCGGCATGGAGCTTCATGCGGTAGCCGCCCACCAGGGGGGTCTCCACATCCAGGGCGCACTTGACGATCTCGCTCTCCTCCACGTCGGGCTCGCCCAGGATGCCCAGATACTGGCTCTGGATCAGATCGTCCCACAGCTGGTCCTCCAGGCCCAGGGCCTTCCGGGACACGGCGTTGACGTACCGCAGGCCGATGCGCTCAAAGTAGGCGGGCTGATAGATCTGGATGAACTGGGCCAGAGCCTGGTCCAGACGGATGGCAAAGTCCTCCCACCGCTGATAGGACAGGGTGGACAGGGCGATAAAGTTCTGGGTCAGGTTGATCTTCCAGCGGCCGTCCTCCGAGATGAAGTGGTAGTTGGTGATGGGCTTCTGGGGCTCCAGGGCGGTGGCGTTGCCCTTCTTTACCACCTTGGGGGGCAGCTGCTCCTGCCGGGTCATATACTTGGGGAAGTCCTTCCGGATGGCCTCCTGGAAGGCGGCGGGCTCATTGGCGCCAATGGACAGAATGGTGGGGAAGCGAAGCTGACAGATGACCTCCACCAGGGGGGAACGGACATAATGGAACCGCTCATATGGGGCAAACAGCATAGTGGCTGCTCCTTCCTATTATAAAGTCTCTCCTATTTTATCCCCGAACCGGCCATATGTCAAACATCGCGGCCTTGCATTGGAGGAAAAGGGCCGGTATAATGCAGGTAGCAACACAAGGAGGCGTATGTGATGGAACTGGAACTGAAACGGGGCGGGCGGACCGCAAAGGTGGCCACCCACGGCGGCGAGCTGGTGTCCTATCGGGACGAAAACGGCCTGGAATATATCTGGACGGGAGATCCGGCCTACTGGCCGGGGCGCAATCCCCTGCTGTTCCCCATTGTGGGCGGCCTGAAGGACGGCAAGGTCCGCATTGAGGGCAAGGAGGTCTCCATGAACCGCCACGGCTTTGCCCGCACCAGCGAGTTTGCGGTGGCCGGGCAGGGGGAGGACTGGGCGGAGCTGGAGCTGCGGGAGAGCGGCGACACTCTGGCGGTCTATCCCTATCCCTTCCGGCTGGTGGTGCGCCAGCAGCTCACCGACACCGGCTTTACCACCTCTGTGACGGTGACCAACACCGGGGAAAAGCCCATGCCCTTTTGCCTGGGGGCCCACACCGGCTTCCGCTGCCCCCTGGAGGAGGGGGAGGCCTTTACCGACTACGAGGTGCGCTTTGCGCAGAAAGAGACCTGTCCCACCCTGGTGCCCGACGCCAACGGGGTGGACCTGAACCGCACCCGGCCCTGTCTGGAGGACACCGACGTGCTCCCCCTGGACTACAAATACTTTGACGAGATGGATACCCTGATTTTCCGGGGCCTCAAGTCCCGGCAGGTGGAGCTGCACAGCAAAAAGTCCGGCAAGGGCGTGCGGGTGCGCTTCCACGACTTCCCGCTGCTGGCTCTGTGGTCCATGCCGGGCAAGGCGGCGCCCTATGTGTGCATCGAGCCCTGGCACGGAATGTCCGCCGAGGCGGGAGAGGGCCCGGAGCTGGGTGACAAGGCATTCTGCATCACCCTGGCCCCCGGCGAGAGCCGTACCCTGGGCTATCAGGTGGATACCCTGTGAGCCGGCCTGAGAGGAAGGAGGTTCTGCGCCATGTTTTGTAAATACTGCGGGGCGGAGCTGGCGGATACCGCCGCCTTCTGCAACAAATGCGGCAAGCCCACCACCAAGCCCGAGAACCGTCCGCCCCAGCCTGCTCAGCCCGCCCCACAGGCTCCCGTGGAGCCTCCCAGGTACGAGCCGCCCAAGGGGCCGCCCCGGCAGCCCTCTGTAGAGATGGCCGGGCCGGAGCAGGAGCCGCCCCGCCGGAAGGGGGGCTACATTGCCCTGGCGGTGATTCTGTGTGTGCTGGTGATCGGCGCGATTGTGGTCCTGGTGATGGCTATGGGCATTCTGAAGCCCACTTCTTCCGATGCTGAGGTCAGCCCCAGCCCCTCCGACGTCATGGAGACGCAGCCCATTGAGAGTGAGCCGCCGGAGGAGGACGACAAGCCCACCCAGACCCCCGATCAGGAGCAGAGCAGCTATCCCATTCAGCTGGACATGGACGAGCTGCTCTCTGCCCGGATCAATGGCGCCACCTTCCGGGAAGCCTGGGATCAGGGTTGGCTGGATGAGTGGATGAACCTCTATGTCAACGGCAGCTCCGACGGATCTTCCCCCTATGAGGCCTACTGGTACGACGACGGCCTGCGGGAGTGGACCTACTACGGCATTACCTACAGCCAGGCCGCATCGGCGGGCTGGGGCGACATCTGGCTGGAGCTGCTGGGCAGCCGGGACGACGACGATCCGGACACCATGGACGGCGACTATCTGCTGCCCACCGACAGCCAGTACATCGATAAGAGCGATCTGGCCCCCTTCACCAAGGAGGAGGTAAGCCTGATCCGCAACGAGATCTATGCCCGGTATGGCTATCAGTTCTCCAGCCAGGAGATCCAGGACTATTTTGACCGCCAGAACTGGTACACCCCGGTGGAGGGGCTCAACGCCTCCACCTTTGACACCAGCGTGTTCAATGCCTACGAGCAGGCCAACCTGGAGACCATCCTGGCCTACGAGCGGGAGATGGGGTGGCGGCAGTGAGACGACTGTGCTGCCTGGCGCTGCTGGCGGCGCTGCTGTGTACCGGCTGCGCCGGACAGGGCGGGGAACAGGCCGCCGCCACGCCCACCCCGGTGGTGACGCCCTCCGCTGAGCCTATGCCTACCCCCACCCCTGAGCCTACGCCCACGCCGGAGCCCACTCCCACCCCGCTGCCCCTGGAGGGGGCGGTGATCTGCGTGGACCCGGGCCACTGCGTCACCCCGCTGACCGGCACCGGCCAGCGGGAGCTGGTCTCTCCCCTGTCCGATGAGACCAAGTACCTCTTCGGCGGCGGCACCGCCGGAGCCAATCAGACCGAGGAGCAGCTCAACCTGGCGGTGGGGCTCCAGCTCCGGGACGCCCTGGAGGCCCTGGGAGCCCAGGTAGTGATGACCCGGGAGGTGTCTGAGATCACCCTGGGCGGCATCGACCGGTGCAAGATTGCCCAGGAGGCGGGGGCCGACGTACACATCAGCATCCACGCCAACGGCTGGACCGACCCGGACTATAACGGAGCCATGGTGCTGGTGCCCTACGGGGACCTGCTGGGCACCCCCTCCATCGTGGAGGAGAGCGCCCGGCTGGGAGAGCTGATGATCGAGGCGGTGTGCGAGCATACGGGAGCCAAGAACCTGGGCACCGTCCTGCGTTCCGACCTGACCGCCTTCAACTTCTCCACCATCCCCTGCGTGTTCATTGAGATGGGCTTTATGACCAATCCCCGGGAGGACGCCCTTATGGAGACCCCGGAGTATCAAGCCAAGATCGTGGACGGCATGGTGGAATCCCTGCTGGCCTGGTACGGCGTGGAGGAATAAAACAAAAAGGACCCGGAGCCATGCTCCGGGTCCTTTTTTGTCGTATGGGTTTGGGTGATTAGTAAGCCACGCCCCAGTACACCATGTGCTTGGCGGGCTTGCCGCAGACGGGGCACACGTCGCCCAGGTGCTCCTGCTCCAGGGGGATGCAGCGGGAGGACACACCGGCGATCTCCTTCATCTTGAGCTCGCAGGCCTCGTCGCCGCACCACATGGTCTTGGCAAAGCCGCCCTGGGTGGACATCTTCTCCTTGACCTCCTCCACGGTGGAGCAGGCATAGGTGTTCTCGTCCAGGTTCTTCTTGGCCTTGTCGTACAGGCCCTGCTGCACCGCGTCCAGCATGGTCTTGACGGCCTCCTCGATGTTGTCCAGGGAGACAAAGCTCTTCTCGCCGTTGTCCCGGCGGACCAGCACGCACTGGTTCTTCTCCATGTCCTTGGGGCCCATCTCCAGACGCAGGGGCACGCCCTTCATCTCGTACTCGGCGAACTTCCAGCCGGCGGACTGCTTGGAGGCGTCCATCTTCACCCGGATGCCGGCGGCCTTCAGGCGGTTCATGACGGCCTCGTTGGCCTCGATGACGCCCTCCTTGTGCTGGGCCACGGGGATGATGATGACCTGGGTGGGGGCGATGCGGGGGGGCAGCACCAGACCGTTGTTGTCGCCGTGGGTCATGATGACGCCGCCGATGAGGCGGGTGGACACGCCCCAGGAGGTCTGGAAGGGGTGGTGGGGCTTGTTGTCCTCACCGGTAAAGGTGATGTCGAAGGCGGTGGCGAAGCCGTCGCCGAAGTAGTGGGAGGTACCGGCCTGGAGGGCCTTCTTGTCGTGCATCATGCACTCCACGGTGTAGGTGGCCTCGGCGCCGGAGAACTTCTCCTTGTCGGTCTTGCGGCCCTTCACC
>NZ_CAJFGT010000014.1:0-40492 GCF_904377885.1 Flavonifractor sp. An112
GTAGACCTTGCGGCCGTTGACGCAAGTCTTGAGCTCCAGGGCCTGGTACACATCGGCGTCAAACAGGTTGGAGATAGAGCGGAAGTCCTTCAGAGGCAGGGTATCCAAAGTCTCGCCTGCCTTGATGCACAGGTTGACCAGCCGGCCCACGATCATGTAAGCCTCCCGGAAGGGCATTCCCTTCTTGGTCAGGTAGTCGGCGCAGTCGGTGGCGTTGATGAAGCCGCCGGAGGCCGCGTTTCTCATATTCTTGGGCAGGACGGTGAGGGTGTCCAGCATGGCGGTAAAGACAGGCAGGCACATCTCCACGGTGTCGATGGCGTCGAACACCGGCTCCTTATCCTCCTGCATATCCTTGTTGTAGGCCAGGGGCAGGCCCTTCATAACAGTGAGCAAGGTGATGAGGGAGCCATAAACTCGGCCGGTCTTGCCCCGGACCAGCTCGGCCACGTCGGGGTTTTTCTTCTGGGGCATGATGGAGGAGCCGGTGGAATAGGCGTCGTCCAGCTCCACATACTTAAACTCCCAGGAACACCACAGGATGATCTCCTCGGAAAACCGGGACAGGTGCATCATCATAATGGAGCAGGCGGACAGGAACTCAATGGCAAAGTCACGGTCGGACACCGAGTCCATGGAGTTGTCGGTGGGCTTCTGGAAGCCCAGGGCGGCGGCAGTCTGGAACCGGTCCACCGGATAGGTGGAGGTGGCCAGGGCACCGGCACCCAGGGGGCACTCGTCCATACGCTCCAGGCAATCCTCCAGCCGGGTCACGTCCCGGCGGAGCATATTGGCATAGGCCATCATGTAGTGGGCGAAGGTGGTGGGTTGAGCCCGCTGCATATGGGTGTAGCCCGGCATGACGGTCTCCAGGTTGGCCTCCGCCTTCTTGATGAGCACCTTCTCCAGATCCAGCACCATGTCGATGATCTTGGGGATCTCCTGCTTGACATACAGCCGGAAATCCACCGCCACCTGGTCGTTACGGGACCGGCCGGTGTGCAGCCGCTTACCGGTATCTCCGATGCGCTGGGTGAGCATGGTCTCAATGTTCATGTGGATGTCCTCGTTCTCCAGAGAGAACTCCACCTGCCCGGCATCGATATCCGCCAGGATGACCTTCAGACCCTCGATGATCTTTTCCGCCTCATGCTCCTCAATGATGCCCTGCTTGCCCAGCATGGTGGCATGGGCAATGGATCCGGCGATATCCTCTTTGTACATCCGGGCGTCAAAGGTGATGGAAGAGTTAAAGTCGTTGACCAGTGTATCGGTCTCTTTCTGGAACCGTCCGGCCCATAATTTCATAATTGATCGCTCCCTATCTGGATTGCGGGCGACCACAGGCCGCCCCTACGGTAATGGTAGGAACGGCCTGCGGCCGCCCGCAGAAAATGTCAAATTACTTATTCAGCTTGCCCTGGTCGCGGAGGGCGAGGACGGTATCCGGCAGGCCCCACAGGTTGATGAAGCCGGTGGCGTCGTTCTGGTTGTAGTCGCTCTCCTGGAAGGTAACGATGTCCTCAGAGTAGAGGGTCTCGGGAGAGGTAACGCCGGAGGTGATGATGTTGCCCTTGTACAGCTTCAGCTTCACCTGGCCGGTAACGTGCTTCTGGGTCTCGGTAGCAAAGGCGGACAGGGCCTCCCGCAGGGGGGTGAACCACTTGCCGTTGTATACCAGATCGGCGAAGTCCACCGCCAGCTTGCTCTTCATGTGGGCAGTGTCCTTGTCGATGGTGATCATCTCCAGCACCTCGTGGGCCCGGTACAGGATGGCGCCGCCGGGAGTTTCGTACACGCCGCGGTCCTTCATGCCGGTCATCCGGTTCTCCACGATGTCCAGCAGGCCGATGCCGTTCTCGCCGCCCAGCTTGTTCAGCTTGCGGATGATGTCGGAGGCCTTCATCTTCTCGCCGTCCACGGCCACAGGCCAGCCCTTCTCAAAGTCGATGGTCACATAGGTGGGGGCGTCGGGGGCCTTCACGGGGGACACGCCCATCTCCAGGAAGCCGGGCTTGTCGTACTGAGGCTCGCTGGCGGGGTCCTCCAGATCCAGGCCCTCGTGGGACAGGTGCCACAGGTTCTTATCCTTGGAGTAGCTGGTCTCCCGGCTGATCTTCAGAGGCACGTTGTGGGCCTCGGCGTAGTCGATTTCCTCGTTCCGGCTCTTGATGTCCCACTCACGCCAGGGGGCGATGATCTTCATCTCAGGAGCAAAGCGCTTGATGGCCAGCTCGAAGCGGATCTGGTCGTTGCCCTTGCCGGTGCAGCCGTGGGCGATGGCGTCGGCCCCTTCCTTCTTGGCAATGTCCACCAGGCCCTTGGCGATGACGGGCCGGGCAAAGGCGGTGCCCAGCAGATAGTCCTCGTACTTGGCGCCCATCTGCATGGAGGGGATGATGACGTCGTCCACCATCTCGTCCACCAGGTCCATCACGTACAGCTTGGAAGCGCCGGTCTTGATGGCCTTCTCCTCCAGGCCCTCCAGCTCGTCGTTCTGGCCCACGTCGCCGGCCACGGCGATGATCTCGGGATTACCGTAGTTCTCCTTCAGCCAGGGGATGATGATGGATGTATCCAGACCGCCGGAATAGGCGAGTACCACTTTTTTAATGTCAGCCATGGTAAAAACCTCCGTTTGTTTATGTTGGACACAGTGTACCACAGCCTAAATAAAATTGCAAGTGTTATATCGCATAAATATGCGTATTTTTCCCTTGCTCCTTGGGTATTATTTTGGGTATTGTGTATAATATTCATTTATTTACGAATATTTGTATGATTCCATGCAATATAGCTGTCCGGAATAGGGCGGCAGGCATACCGTCAGCACACCGCCGGTGGGTTTATGCTGTTCTTCCTCCGGCGTAGAACCGCCGAAGCGCTGCCAATCGGTATGGAAAAGCAGCTTTACTCCTGCCGTAGCGGGCAGTTGGTACTGCCGGGCCTGGTCACTCAAGTTAAAGAGGGCAACCAGCCGCTCCCCGTCTCCCTGACGCTGGATGGCAAAAACACAGGGGTCCTCCCGGCCGCAGTCCAGCCAGGCAAAGCCCTCAGGCCGATAGTCCCACCGGGACAGAGCGGGGTAGTCCAGATAGATGTGGTTTAGTTCGGCCATGTAGTGGTAGAAGGCGTCGTGAATGGGAAAGTTCCGCAGCAGCCAGTCCTGCTCCCGCTTTTCGTCCCACTCCCGGAAATGGCCGATCTCGTTGCCCATGAAGTTAAGCTTCTTTCCCGGATGGACCATCATATAAAGGTATAGCGCCCTGGCCTGGGGGAACTTGCCGTCATAATCACCATACATCTTCTGCAAAATGGTGGCCTTGCCGTGGACCACCTCGTCGTGGGACAGGGGGAGCAGGTAGCGCTCCTGGGGAAAATAGTGCATGGAGAAAGTAAGCTGGTGGCGCCGGGCAGGCCGTTGATCGGGCGGCGTCTGGAAATAGGACAAGGTGTCGTGCATCCACCCCATGTCCCACTTGTAGTCGAAGCCCAGTCCCCCCTGCTCCGCCGGAGCGGTGACCTTGGGGAAGTTGGTGGAGTCCTCCGCCGCCAGAATGCAGCCGGGACACAGGCGCTTCAGCCCCTGGTTCATGGTACTCAGGAAGGCTACGCCGTCCCCGTTCACTCCACGGGCCTCATCCCCCTGCCAGTATAGAATCCGGCTGATGGCGTCCATCCGCAGGCCGTCAAAGTGGAACTCCTCCAGCCAGTACCGGGCGCAGGACTGGAGGAAGGAACGCACCTCTCCCCGGGAGTGCATGAAATTGTGGCTCCCCCACTCGCTGACCTCCACATCCCGGTGGGGATACTCATAGAGGGCGGTACCATCGTACTTGGCCAGGCCGTAGTCGTCCACCGCAAAGTGGGCGGGTACAAAATCCAAAATAACCCCGATCCCGGCCTGGTGGAGCCGGTCAATGAGCATCATCAGCTCCCTTGCGGTGCCGTACCGGCTGGTGGGGGCGTAAAAGCCGGTAATCTGGTAGCCCCAGCTCTCATCGCAGGGATGCTCGCTGAGGGGAAGGAACTCCACATAGTTGTAGCCGCACTCCTTCACATAGTCGATGAGAGGCTGGGCCAATTCGTCATAGCGGTACCAGCTCCCGTCCGGTTTCCGCCGCCAGGAACCCAGGTGAAGCTCGTAGATATTCAGCGGGTCCTCCCGATGGTCGGTCCGTCCTGCCATCCACTTCTCATCCTGGAAGGTATACGCTCCCAGATCCCTCACCACCGAGCAATGGTCCGGCCGCAGCTCCATACCGTATCCATAAGGGTCGCAGTGGTCGGTATAACCCCCATCCCGGCGGTAGATGCGGTACTGATAACAGTCCCCCGGCTGGACGCCCTCCGCCCGCACCTCATAAAAATTGCCGTCGTGGATTCGCTCCATGGGCAGCTCCCGGCCTCCATGAAGGAGCACCACCCCCGCAGCGGAGGGTGCAAAGGTGCGGAACACCCACTCCTCTCCCGACCGATGGGCCCCCAGATAGCGGTATGCGTCAAAGCACTGTCCGGTATAAAACGCGTAATAATCCATCCTGTGGACTCCTTTTCCTTTGGATGTACTCCGACAAGTTCCTCAAAAACCGCCGGTGCCTGTTACTTCCATCATATCACACCCGGCATTAACTTAACAGAGTAATTTTAACGCTGTTATGTTTATTTTTTTGAAATCGTCCATAAAGATTTTATTTTACACCGGCAGAAAAAAGCGATATAATAAGATGTTATGATAAAACTACTCAACTGTAAGGGGAACCACATGAAAAAACTGCTTGCGCCCCTGTGCGCTTTTGGCCTGCTGCTCTCCGCCTGCGGACAGCCCGCCGCCTCCCAGCCCCAGGATGAAAATATCCTCCATATCGTGGCCACCACCTACCCGGTCTACCTCTTCACCACCGCAGTGACGGAGGGCGCGGAGGGTGTAGAGGTGAGCCTGCTGGTGAACCAGCAGACCTCCTGCCTCCACGATTACACCCTCACCGTTGCCGACATGAAGGCCATTGAGGGGGCCGATGTCATCGTCATGAACGGCGCCGGACTGGAAAATTTTATGGACGACGCCCTGTCCACCTCCTCCGCTCAGGTCATCGACTGCTCAGAGGGGATGGATCTGCTGCCTGCCCAGGGCCATGAGGGCCATGACCACGACGCCGAATACGATCCCCATATCTGGATGGACGCCACCTATGCCAGTCTCATGTTGAGTCAGATCTCCCAGTCTCTGACCGAGCTGGACAGCGCCAATGGCGACCTTTACACTCAGAACGAGAGCGCCGCCCAGACCGCGCTGACGGAGGCAAACCTCAGCTGGCGGGAGGCGCTGGCGCCCTACAAGGGCCGCTCCATTGTCACCTTCCACGATGGATTCCAATACTTTGCCAACGCCATGGGCCTGACCATCTTTAAGGCCATTGAAGAAGAGGAAGGTTCTACCGCCTCCGCTCAGGAGCTGGCCGAGATCGTGGACGCCATCAAGCTTGCCCAGAAATACGACCTGGGGACCATGCCCATCTTTACCGAGGTCAATGGTTCTACCGCCTCCGCCGACACCATCGCCCGGGAGGTGGGCTGTCAGGTCTATCAGCTGGATATGATCATGAGCGGCAAAGGCACGGGCATCCAGCCCTATTTGGATGCCATGCAGAAGAACATTGATACCATTGTGGAGGCGTTTGGATGAGCGTACACAAACACGGAACTTCCGGCCCCGGCTGTGCCGGCTCCTGCTGCCTGAAGGTGGCCGACCTGGGGGTCAACTTTGGCAATGAAGAGGTCCTCCACGACGTATCTTTCCACCTCCACTGCGGGGAGATCGTGGCCCTCATCGGCCCTAACGGAGCAGGTAAGAGTTCCCTGTTCCGCACCATTCTGGGGCAGAT
Source organism: Flavonifractor sp. An112 (assembly GCF_904377885.1). Classification (NCBI taxonomy): domain Bacteria; kingdom Bacillati; phylum Bacillota; class Clostridia; order Eubacteriales; family Oscillospiraceae; genus Flavonifractor; species Flavonifractor sp. An112. Next base: position 5,886 of record NZ_CAJFGT010000014.1, read on the forward strand.
CCCTCACTCCGGCGTCATTGAGTTTCAGCGAGCCGGCGGCGATAAGACCCGGCCCCTTATCGGCTATGTGCCCCAGTCCCCCAGCTTCGACCGTGGGGACCCGGTAAGCGTATTTGATTTCTTCTCCGCCGCCATCTCCAAGTGGCCGGTATTCCTGCCCTCCCCCAAAAAGCTGCGGGAGCGGGTATCCCAGTGTCTGGCACGGGTCCACGGCGAAGGGCTGCTGGACCGGCGGATGGGCGCCCTGTCCGGCGGCGAGCTTCAGCGGGTGCTGCTGGCTCTGGCGCTGGAACCCCTGCCCCATATCCTGATCCTGGACGAGCCACTCTCCGGTGTGGACGTGGACGGCGAGAAGCAACTGCTGGATATGCTGGATGAGATCCGCACCCGGTTTGACCTGTCCATTCTGTTGTCCACCCACGACTTTGCCACCCTGGACCAGTACGCCGACAAGGTAATTCTGCTGAAAAGCCAGGTGCTCAAAGTGGGGCCGCCGGACCTGGTTCTCTCCTCTCCTGAATTTCAGGAGGTCTTTCATCTGGCGCTGGGGAAAGGGGGCCGCAGCTGATGGAACTGTGGTATTCCCTGGTGGAGCTGCTCCCCTTCGAGTGGGCGGCCCCCGGCACCATGTACTTTATGAAAAACGCGCTGCTGGCAGTGCTGGTGATCTCTCCCCTGTTCGGCCTGCTGTCCACCATGGTGGTCACCAACCGAATGAGCTTCTTCTCTGACGCTCTGGGCCACTCCGCCTTTACCGGCATTGCCATCGGTACTCTGTGCGGTATGGCCGACCCCATGTGGGCCGCCATTCTGCTGGCCGCCGCCTTTGCCCTGCTCTTTACCTACGTTCAGCGCAAGTCCAACATGGCCAGCGATACGGTGATTGGTGTGTTCTCCTCCACCGCCGTGGCTCTCGGCATCTTTATCGCCACCTTTGACAGCGGCAGCTTTACCAAATTCAACAGTCTGCTCATTGGTGATATCCTCAGTGTGGAACCGGGAAAGATCGCCCTGCTGGCGGTCATCCTTCTGGTCGTGGTAGTGCTGTGGCTGTGCTCCTTCAACGGACTGATGCTCTCCTCCATCCACCCCACCCTGGCTGACAGCCGGGGCGTCAAGGTGTTCTGGCAGGAGGCCATCTTCTCCATGGCCATTGCCGTGGTGGTCACCGTGTCCATGACCTGGGTGGGCCTGCTGGTCATCAACTCTCTGCTGGTCCTGCCTGCCGCCGCCGCCCGCAATCTGGCCCGCAATATGCGCCAGTTCCATCTGATCTCCATTCTGGCTGCGGTGGTGGCCGGGATCGCCGGACTCATGACCTCCTATGAGCTCAGCTCCTCCGCAGGCGCCTCCATCACTCTGTACCTGGCCCTGTGGTTTGCCATCACCTTCCTGCTGCGGAAAAAGCGAATGTAACGGTTTTGGGCTCCGGAGAGGCCCCCCTCTCCGGAGCTTTTGACCAAATCCATCCCCAAACTTGATTAAAGCTTTACCTCCCTCCTCTTGTTCTTTACCAGACTTGCGCGTATACTGAGCACAGATCAAACAACAGACCGGGAGGTGAAGCAATATTATGTACAATGATGTGGATGAGCTGATTTTTGGCAGCAATGAGCAAGTTGTCTCCAGCGAGCGATAAGTCCTTTCCACCAACGGACAAGAACCACACCTTCGGGTGTGGATTTTTGCGTTTTGCGGGAAAATTTAAGAAATTTTAATGACAGTCTGCCGTAACATATGGTAGCCTATAGAACAGAACACAGAAAGACGAGGCGACGCGCTTTGAAGAATTCCCCAAAATGGCTCCCGGCTCTTCTGCTTGCCATTCTCCTGCTGGGGGGCAGCGGACTGCTGCTCTGGAAAACCGGCTTTTTCTCCTCGCTGGGCTCTCTGGACGCCATGCGGGCTTACATCGCCCGTTTTGCACCTTTTTCTCATCTGTTCTATTTTGTGATCCAGCTGCTGGGCGTGGTGGTGGCTCCCATTCCCAGCAACATCACCGCTCTGGCCGGCGCCCTGCTCTTCGGCACCTGGCCCGCCTTTCTCCTCACCTGGGCCGCCGTAGTTGTGGGCTCCGTCCTGGTCTTTTGGCTGGCCCGGGTGCTGGGGCAGCGGTTTGTGGACCGGCTGGTCAGCCAGAAGGTGTCGGAAAAATATCTGGACATCATCCGCCGCAAGCGGGATGTATTCCTCTTTCTGGCCTTTCTCTTCCCCTTCTTCCCCGACGATCTGCTGTGCATCCTGGCCGGCCTCACCGATATCCCCCTGAAGCGGTTCTGCATTCTGGTGCTGATAGCCCGGCCTTGGGGCCTTCTGGCATCCTGTCTGGTGGGGGGCTCGGTGTTGGCCATCCCCTATTGGGCCATGGCCCTGCTGGGGGCGGCGGGCCTGGCCGTTTTCCTGGTCTGTATGAAATACGGCGACCGCTGGGAACAGAAGCTGCTGGAGCGCTTTAAGAAATGAAGCGTATACTGTGGTTTCCGCTTCTGGAGGGCTGCCTCTATCTGGCCTTCCTCAGTCTGGACCTGTTCCGGCCGGACAGCGGATGGGATATTCCAATCAAATATCTCTCCATCCTGCTGTGCTTTTGTTTTGTCCTCGGGAACGGAGAGGGCCGGGGCAGCCTGCTGATGAAAACAGCCCTGGGCTTTACCCTGCTGGCCGACCTGTTCCTGCTGGTACTGGACCGTTGGTATCTGGCAGGGGTAGCCTGCTTCTGCGTCGTGCAGCTGCTCTATTTGACCCGCATCGCCAAACTGCGACCGGAAAAGCTGCCTCTGCGGCTAGCCCTGCGGGGCTTGCTGGTCGTCGCCGCCCTGATAACAGCCTGGCGGCTGGGAGCGCTGGACGGCTTAACTGCCCTCTCCCTTTTCTACTTCTCTCAACTTATCTGTAATGCCCTGGAAAGTCTCAGTCTGGGTATCCCCTTCCGGGGCTTTTCCCTGGGGCTGTTTCTCTTTTTAGGGTGCGATCTCTGCGTGGGTCTGCAAAATCTGTCCGCCTGGTTCCCGGCGGCAGGCGGTCCCCTGGTGGAGTTTGCCCGTGTGGGGATGTGGCTGTTCTATCTGCCCTCCCAGGTTTTGATCTCTCTGTCTGTCAAAAGGAAGTGATCCCATGCGGCTGCCCAAAGCAGTTACCGCTCTGGCCGCTCTGCTGCTGGCCCTGCTGATTCTCAGTTTTTCCATCGCGGTCCCCATTCTGTTCCGTCCGTTCTACTACATCCAGATCGATATGCTGGATCTGCCTGAACGTACCGGCTGGTCGGAGGAAACCATCCGTGAGGCCTATGATGAGGTACTGGATTTCTGCGTTTTTGGCAAGCCCTTCGGCACCGGTCAGCTGGCCTGGTCCCAATCCGGCTACAGTCATTTTGCCGATGTACGGGAGCTGTTCCTGCTGGACTTCTGGGTACTGGGCATCAGCGCCGCCGCCTGCCTGCTCCTTTTGATTCTCCGGCTTGGAAAACAATGGGTCTACAAACCGCTGCTGGGGCACGGCCCCGGCTTTTGGGCCGGCGTAACCGCCGGTGGGCTTGTGCTGATACTGGCCGGACTGGCCGCTCTGGATTTTAACCGGGCCTTTGTGATCTTCCACGCCATTTTCTTCCCCGGCAAGGACAACTGGATCTTCGATTCCGCCACCGACCAGATCATCCTGGTTATGCCGGAGGAGTTTTTCTGCAACTGCGCCATCCTTATTGGGGTGGTACTCCTGACCTGCTGTACCGTCCTGATCCTCACCGACCTTCTGCGCAGAAAGAAATAAGGTACAGGCCCGCCGCGTGTAAACGGCGGGCCTTTTGCTCCGCACCAACCGGCCGGGCAAACATAGAATGGAGCGGAAGGGAACTATCCCTCCAATATCTGCTAGGAGGTATTGCAATGCCCGACAAGATGATGCCCGGTCCGGTCCAGGATGCGGCCTGCATCCGGGAGGCCGTATGCATACACACGAAAAAGATCTACGATTCCTGCAAGGATAAGGATTGTATCGAAGATCTGCGTTTCTATCCCACCCAGAGTTCCCAGGCGGCCATTGAGCGCGCCGTCAGCATCAAGGCCGGCAAGGCCGAGCTGCTGTATGTGTACATCGATGTGGAGCCGGTTGGATTCAACCGGGGCTTCTACACCGTTGACGTGCGCTACTTCTACCGGGTCACCGCCGACGCCTTTGTGGGCGCTGCCCGGCCTGTGGAGGTCAGCGGCCTGTGCGTCTTTGACAAGCGGGTGATCCTGTTCGGCAGCGAAGGCACCGCCAAGATCTTCTCCTCTCAGACCTCGCTGGAGGGTCTGGATGAGCAGATGCTCCGCCAGAGCAACCTGCCCACCGCCGTGGTGGAGGTGGTGGACCCCATCGTCCTCAACATGAAGCTGGTAGATGTGTGCGAGTGCCACTCCTGTGACTGCGAGCTGTCCGACGTGCCCCCCTGTATCTGTGGCTGTTTCAACAGCGAGCTGTGCTGCGGCAGCCAGGGCAAGCGGATTTATGTCACCCTGGGCCAGTTCTCCATCATCCGGCTGGAGCGGGATTCCCAGCTGCTTATGCCGGTGTACGACTACTGTATGCCCGAGAAGGAATGCGCCTGCGGCGGCGGCGAGGAGGACCCCTGCGAGATCTTCCGCCATGTGAAGTTCCCCGTCAACGAGTTCTTCCCCCCCAGCAGCCCCACCCCCGGCGGCGACTGCCATCCTCAGCTGAAGGGCTGCTGCTCCTGACCTTTGCCCCACCCCTCCGTACCAGCCCCGGCCAGCAAGCCGGGTCCGGGATGGTTTTGCCTCCATTGTCTGGATGAACTGGAGGGAGGAGAGCCATCATGATGGAGGCTTATATTCCGGTATTCTGACGCTGCACAAACACCCCCTGACCTGCCCGTTGAACTGGGGCAGGTCAGGGGGTGTTTTATTGATTGGGCTTTTGTGGATATCAGCGATCCTCCCGGTTCTCCTGCTCTGGTGGAAGGGGATGCCACGCCGGCGGCTCCTTTTTCCGGTGAAACAGCCGCCTGATCCGCTCCAGAATGGCTTCCACAAAGTGAAACCACAGATTTCCCAAAATAACGATAACCAAAAGCACCAATACAACGGCGCCAATCTCCATCAGGGGCATGGGACGCCTCACTTGGTGGCAAAGCGGTTGAGGAAGAAGTCGGTAAAGGCCTTCAGTTCCTCCTCCTGGGACACATAGACGTACAGGCTTTCATCCTCCAGCCAGTCGTAGGCGTTGATCCCGATGTAGCTTCTCTTGTCCGGATAGATGATAAAGGCGTCGGTGGGATACTTGTTCCGGTAGGCCTTCAGGATCTCAGCGCGGCGGTAATAGGTGGGGTCCCCGCAGCCGGACAGATCAGGTACGGTAGGCACCACTACGATGGTCTGACTAGCCTCGTTCCAGCCCACGATCAGGTTTCCGATTTTGGTCTTGCTGCCGTGGACAAAGCCGTAATTGAACCGGCTCACATCCTCGGTATAGCCGAAAATCAATCTGTACTCGTCTCCGTTTTCCACCACCTGATTAAACAGTGCCCGCATCTTTTTTGCGTTGGCGTTGCTCTTCTCCATATCTACCTCGGGTCCCTTGAACAATTTGCTGAACAATCCCATAGCTGTTTCCTCCTGCACATTTTATTTTGGGACGGCTCCGCCGTCAGCCAGGCAAAATAAAGATATTTTTATATTTTTATATTTATTTACGTTATAAAACAGTCCGCCTGAACAGAAGGCCAAATGGTTCCGCTCAGACGGACAGGTGTTACACACCGTCTGCCGGCGCTTCGTGCTTGAATTGCTCCAGGCAGTCCACAATGGCATTGATCTGAAACGCAATGGTCTGCTGGGCCGCTTCCGGGGCAAAGAGGGGCAGCGTTTCCGGTATGGCCCGGCAAATGATCATGGCAGACAGACTCAGGTTGGTAAAAAGCCCGATTCTGGCCGGGTCTGCTTTGACCCCGAAACACTCCAACAGGCTGCCGAACAGCGCCCTCTGCTTGTCCCGAAAGGTCCGATAGCTTTCTTCCGACAGTCTCCGGAAAATCAGCCGCTGCTCCTCCACAGACAACACCGCGATGCCGTTTTTTTCACCATAGCAGCAGGTGTATAAGAACTGCCGGACACCCTCCCGCCAGCTCAGCCCAGGATCGTCCATCAGACTTTGGGCATAGGCAATGAGCTTGGGCTGCTGGAGATAGAGCATCTCCACAATCAGATCCTCCTTGGTGGGGAAAAAGGAATAGAAAAAGGTCCTGGAAATCCCCACCGCCGTATAGATCTGCTCCACTGTGGTGTGCTGGATTCCCTGCCTCGTCATCAGCTCCAGCCCCGTGGTGACCAGCGCCTGACGAATCTGCTTTCGTTCCTCCTCAGAGTAGGCGACTTTCGGCATTCCGCACCTCCCAGATAAAAACAACTTTTTATCTTTATCTTTATTTTATCATATCCCAACTGGATGTACAAGAAAAAACGAATCCACCGCCCCGGCTTACAAATTTGCCAGCACATATTTCAGCGCAAAGATCACTGCGATACCGTAGGTAAAGGCGGAAACCTCTCTTCCCTTTCCACGCAGCAGCTTGATGAGGCAATAGCTGATCAGGCCAAAGGCAATCCCGTCAGAAATGGAATAGGCAAAGGGTATGACCGCGATGGTGAGAAAGGCCGGAACAGCGCATTCCAGATCGGCCCATGGAATAGATGCAGCGCTGCGCATGGTAAGCACGCCTACGATGATCAGGGCAGGGGCCGTGGCTGCCGCAGGGATGATCCCAGCCACCGGCGCCAGAAACACCGAGCATAGGAACAGGACTCCTACCACTATGGAGCTCAGACCGGTGCGTGCGCCTTCCGCAATGCCTGCCGCCGACTCGGCAAAGGTGGTGACTGTGGAGGTACCCACACAGGCCCCGCAGCAGGTAGCCAGAGCGTCGGCAACCAGAGCCCGCTCGCTCCGCTTTTCCGTTCCTTCCTTCAGCCCTACATTGGCAGACAGGCCCACCAGCGCCCCCAGGGTATCAAAGCAGTCCACAATCGCGAAGCTGATGACCGCCGTCAGCAGCGGCAGAAGCCCTTTCTCCAGCACACCCCCCAGATCCATCTGGAACAGGACCGGCGCCAAAGTAATGTGTTCCATGGTCACTGTCTCGGGAATCTGGGTCACGCCCAACGGCAGGCCGACCAGAGTGGTGATTACAATCCCCAGCACCACCGCGCCCTTGACCCGGAAGGCCATCAGCACAGCGGTAAGCAGCAGCCCTGCCAGCGCCAGCAGCCCCTGTACATTCCACACCCGCTGTCCGTCTACCAGGGTGGACAGCTGCAGTGCGGGCACCGTGCCACTGAGGGTGATCACCTTTACATTGAGCAGTCCGATCAGCGCGATAAACAATCCGATTCCAGCCGAAATGGCGTGCTTTATAAAGTCAGGGATGGCACGAATCAGCTTTCCCCGCAGCGGCGAAAGGGTAAAGGCCAGAAAGAGCAAGCCGCTGAGCAGTACAATGGCCAGTCCCTCCTGCCAGGTATAGCCCATTCCCAGACATACCGTATAGGTAAAAAAGGCGTTCAGGCCCATCCCCGGCGCCTGCGCAAAGGGCAGATTGGCCAGCAGTCCGGTCAGAAAGCAGCCGATGGCCGCCGATACACAGGTGGCCACCAGCACCGGTCCCCAGAGGGACTCCGGCATGGCCGGGAAAAAGGGCTGGGCCTGAGTGCCCACGTTGGCACACAGCGTATTGGGATTGACAAAAATGATGTAGGCCATGGCAAAAAAGGTGGTAATACCTCCGACGATCTCGCGCCGCACCGTACTGCCCCGGGCCGTAATCTGAAACCTTCTGTCCATTTGTTCCTCCCCTTCATCACACAATGCTCCGCAGGAAAGGCAGGCCCTCTCCGTCTGCCTTTTCCACACACCTTCTTATCATACACCAGCCGTTCCTCTGCTACAACCCTGAATGCTCCGCCCATACTCCGGCCAGAAGCTAGCCAACCACTGTCGCCGATGCTGTCTGCCATTTTGCTTAAATTTTGTATGCGCGATTTACCTAGTTCCTTGACACATCATGATTCCAAGAGATATAATTATTGTCGAATTTTGGGTTTTCATGCGGAATTTTGGAGATAAATGCAAAACCCTTTGCTATGTGTGTGATATAGGGCTGAACATAAGAGGAGGACACGTCCATGGGGAAAACTGCGCGCTTTTATCCCAAAGCCTGGGTCCAACGAATCTTATCCGGGCTGCTGGCAATGATTCTGCTGCTTTCTGCCGCAGTGGGAACGGCAGGAGCGTCCGGCTCGGCCAAAAACTCCGTCTCCCGCGCCATCGCCATTGTATTTGACAACTCCGGCTCCATGTACATGAGCGGAAACAAGGCCTGGTGCCGGGCAACCTATGCCATTGAAGTTTTTGCCTCCATGATGAATCAGGGGGATGTGCTTCAGGTGTTCCCCATGTATGAGGTCACCGCCAACGGGAAGAGCTATACCAGCCAGTCCCCGGTAACTGTATCCGGCGGCAGCGATATCTCTGCCATCCGGGATATGTACACCCCCCACGCGGGAGATACCCCTATCGAGACCATCGGAGACGCCTATCAGGCACTGCAGCGCAGCACCGCCGATGAAAAGTGGCTCATTGTGCTCACCGACGGCGCGGAGTTCTATGAAAATGGCGCCGGTCTGGGGTCCGCCACCTCTGCCCGCCTGTCCGAAGTGCTCACCGAGTACAATAAATCGGCCAATGTGCTCTATCTGGGAATTGACTCCGTTGCAGTCATGCCCACAGTGACCAGCAACGGTCAGTATCAGTATTACGCGGACAAGGCCGCCAACAGTGCCGACGTACTGAGCAAGCTGACCAATATGTGCAACATGATCTTTGGCCGGGACAAGCTGACCGCCTCCGGCAATCAGATCAGCTTTGATGTATCCATGAACAAGCTCATTCTGTTCGTTCAGGGCAGCAACATCAGCGGCGTGACTTTAAAGGATGCCTCCGGGGTATCGGTAGGCAACCCCAGCCTGGAATACAGTCCCCGCTACAGCGAGAAGGGCGCCGGCAGCGGTATCGGCTCCGGCTCCTTCGGCATTGACAAAAGCCTGAGCGGTTATATCGCCATCTATGATACGCCTTTGGAGGCCGGAACCTATTCTTTGAGCTACTCCGGCGACGTAAGCAACGTCAGCGTATACTACGAGCCCGATGTGGATCTGGTGGCCCAGCTCACCGATGAGAGCGGCGCGGTCATCACCTCTTCCTCCGAGCTTTACCCCGGCACGTACTACATCAACTACGGGCTGGTGGACAAAACCGGCAATATGACCACCTCTGCCCTTCTGGGTACCACCAACTACGAGGTAACCTACACCATCAACGGTAAGGAGCAGACCGTCACCAGCGACAAGAGCGGCCAGGTGGCTCTGGAACTGAAAGAGGGGGACGTGCTGGACGGAAAGATCCACGTCTCGTACCTCAGCGGCTACTCCATTACCAAGGACAGCAGTCAGCTGGGCTGGCCCTCCGGCGGCTTCCAGGTCACCCCCCGCCCCGCCGGTTCTCTGGAACTCAAGGTGTCCGGCAGACAGGACAGCTACGCGCTCTCCACTCTGGAGGATACCCCCTGTCAGGTTCAGGTCTACTATGAAGGAGCCCAGCTTACCGGGGCTGCTCTGGAGCAGGTGAAATTCAACGCCGCGCTGGAAGGCGGCAACGCCGGGTACGAGCTGATCCGGGATGGCGACAACTGCGCCCTCTATCTGCGCTATGCCGGTTCGGCGGAGGCCACCAACTGCGGTGATTACCACATGACGTTGTCCGCCAGTTATACCGATGAATTCGGCGTCACGGCCCAGAGCAATGAGGCCGCCTGGGACTTTACCCTGGAAGATGACAGCTATCAGCTGGCCATGGAATTTGAAGGTCCCGGCTATTTTGTCATCGCCGACCTGGAGAACAGCGATCCCATTCTGGTGAAACTGTCCCTCAGCGGGCAGCCCATGACAGATGAGCAGCTGGCCGCCACCACCCTCATCGTGGAGGCAGACGGGCTGACCGTAGCCCAGGAACCCCTGCCGGGAGAGTCGGCCTATGCCCTGCACATCGCAGGAGATGAACACGCCGTCTCCGGCAAGTACGGTCTCCGGGTCCGCGCCGTCACCAACGACCAGATCGGCAGGGAAATCTCGGCAGAGGGCACCAAGCAGGTGGAGCTGAGCACTTATCCCCTGTGGCTTCGCTACCTGATCATCGCCCTGATCATTCTGCTGATCATCGCCCTGATCCTCTTCTACCTCAGCCGCAAGATCCTGCCCAAGAAAATCACCGTCAACAGCGCCCAAACCGTATTCACCGTAGACGGCGAAATGGTTCAGGGCGCAGCCAAATGCAACTACTCCGGCGGCGGAAAAAAGCGGGGTTCCATCCAGGTTTCCACCCCGGCCTACTCCGGCTCACCGCTGGTAAAGGGCGGCTTTGCCCTTCAGCTTCAGGCCGTCACCCCCCGGCGGGTCAAATCCAACCGCCGCCGGGCGCTGGTCACGACTATCTCCCCTTCCAATACCGCCGCCCTTACCTCCCTTTCCATCGGCACCCATACTCTGGTCAAGTCGGAGGAGGGCAACGAGATCATCTGGGTGCTGGACGGCAAGCAGATCCCCAGCCCGTCGGCTGCCACAAACTTCGAGATCGGCGGCAAACCTACCTGCACCTTCATCGGTGAGACCATCACCGGCGAATCCTTTACCCTGTCGGTCCAGCTCCAGTTCAAATGAGCACCCATCTCATCGTAAAACATCCATTCCAGCAGTGAGGAGTATGATACCAGATCATCAGGAGGGAATGACATGAGCAAAGAGATCATCAAGGAAAACGTCGTAGCTGCGCCCACCTTGTTTATCGGTGTTGGCGGCACCGGCTGCAACATCGTCAAACGGGTGGCCGAGATGTGCCGCCCCGGCGAAAAGGAAAACATCAATTTTGTCTGTCTGGACACCAACGTCAACGACCTGTCCGACATTGCCAAAAGCAGCGCCCATATCTACTATGTCCAGACCTCCAACACCCAGACCGTGGGCGACTACCTGGACTACGATCAGGACGCTCTGAAAAACTGGTTCCCCAAGAACGCCGTCATGTACGACAAGACGGTTTCCGAGGGCGCCGGTCAGGTGCGGGCCATCTCCCGTCTGGCCCTCAACGCCACCATCAAGACCGGCAAGCTGAAACCGCTGTATGACGCCATTGACGACCTGTTCCGCAAGGACGGCAAGGCCCTCAAGCAGGCCATGCGTATTGTCATTGCCTCTACCGCCTCCGGCGGCACCGGCTCGGGCATCATCCTGCCGCTGTCCATGATCGTCCGGGATTATGTTAACACCAAATATCCCAACACCTCGCTGATCGTGCGCTCGGTGATCCTGCTGCCCGAGACCCTGGACAGCGTCATCGACTCCACCGCCGAGCGGGAGAGCCAGCGCCGCAACGCCTACGCCACCATCAAGGAGATCAACGCCTTCATGATGAAGGGCTCCGGCTTTATGGACGTGGGCGACAGCGATCTCAGCCGCTACAAGGATCTGCACATTGATTTTGCCAATCCCGGCACCAATGAGCTCAAGCGCCTGTCCCTGCTGCCCTTCGACTTCTGCTTCCTGATGGACGGCCAGAACGCCGAGGATACCACCATGGCAAACCTGGAGCAGTATAAGGCCCAGGCCGCCCAGGCCCTCTATGAGCAGAACATCGGCCCCATGCAGGCCAACGCCTTTTCCGTGGAGGACAACATCATCAAGGAGATGTCCAACCCCGGCAACCTGGGCCGCAACCGCTTCGGCGGCATCGGCGCCGGCGTGATCCGCTATCCCTATGAGGATATCGCCGACTACATTGCCTACGGCTGGGCCATGGACAGCATCGGCGGCGAGGGCGACGTGGCCAAGTGGTCCAAGTACGACCACGCCTATGATGTGGCCAAGCAGGACGCCATCAAGAAGGGCCTGTCCCAGAGCGAGATTCCCACCCGCGGCGAGGTATATACCGGCAAGCTGCGTACCGCCACCGACAATTTCTCCAAGGATCTGAACGCCCGTTTCCTCAGCGATGCGGACAAGCGGATCAAAAACTTCTTTAAGGCCGTGGATGAGGAGATGATCGCCTCCCTGTCCACCGACTCCGCCATCCGGGCCACCCGGGACGCCGCCAATGCCCTGGCCACCGAGATCGACTATGAAGACGAAAATAACCGGGGCCACGCGGTGGAGAACAAGGACAAGCTGCGCAACTATGAGGCCATGCTGCGCTCCCGGGCCAAGAAGGTGGCCGCCAACGCCGCCGAGGCCCTGTTCATGAACGAGAACAAGACCATCAACGAAAAGCGCCCCTGCACTCTGGAGTTCCTGCTGAAGAACGCCTTCGGCGAAGTGTGTCACCCCAACGCCGCCCGCTATATGCTCTACCAGGCCAAGATCGAGATGGACAAGCGGGTGCGCACCACCACCTCCACCCTGCACAATGTGATCCTGCCCCGGCTGGAGCTGTACGCCCCCGACGCCTACGACACCGGTATGTTCGATCACGAAAAGACCAAGCGGGTGGAGGCCAACCTGGACGATCTGTGCTCGGCGGAGCAGGACCCCGACAAGCGCAAGGCCATCCCCCTGTTCTCCGGCGGGGATAACAAGTTCTATGAAAAGCTCAACGAACTCTTCCCCGACTATCACAAGCACATCCGGGAATTCGGTGAGTGCACCGCCAAGCTGGAGGCCTATACCTTCGGTTCGGAGTACCTGGACGACCTGTGCAAGATGTATGAGAGCTTCTTCTTCTCCTTTGGCGATAAGGTGCAGGCCCTGGAGCGCCGGCAGGACGATATGGTGGACGCTCTGAAGTTCCGCAAGGGCGACTCCACCTACAATGTCTGCGCCACCCGTGACCTGCTCAATGAGCTGGTCCGCTCCACCGCCCACCAGAGCGAGGAGGGCTCCATGCTGGAGTCCGATCTCAACGGTCAGATCTTCGACGCTGTCAAGTCCAACGTGTCCTTTGATCGTGAGATCCGCAACGCCGACATCGTGGAGAACGACCGGAGCATCGATATTTTTGACGACATCCTGCTGGGCTACTTCAAGAAGGATGTACGCCGCCGGTGCGACGCCATCGACGTGAACATCATCGAGGCCATCGCTCTGGAGAACCGGCTTCTGTCCCGCCTGAAAATGCGTGAGGAGATGCAGGACAGCAGCAAGAAGCTCATCGACAAGGTAACCAACGAGGACAACGTCCGCCATATCTGCGAGGTCATCGCCATGGGCGAGCGGCTGGCCGCCCCCAGCATCCAGCGTCTGCGCAACGAGGAGGCCCGCGAGGTCAAGCTCAGCGCCTACAACAAGTCCCTGCTGGATATGCGGGCCTACCGCATCACTGACCTTCTGCCCAAGGGCTCGGCGGTGGACACCATCTCCCGCTATGAGCTGCACTTCTTCAACGCCCTGTACAACCTGACCCCCGATAAGCTGAGCAAGTTCTCCTGCTACAGCGAGTCGGAGACCGGCGTGAAGAACGCGGGACTGTACCACAACGCCTATGTGACCTATTCCCGGAATATCGGCCCCGACTCCACCAAGAACTCCCTCATCTCCACCCACATCGACAAGCGTTGGGACTCCCTGTCCGCCATGCCCGAGCTGGACTTTGGCTTCCAGGAGCGGCAGATGATGAAGATCCACCAGGCGCTGATCTATGGTCTGATCCACAAAGTCATCACCTATCGCTTCATCTCCACCGCCGCCGGCGGCAAGAAGGTTTACAAGTACGAAAACTCCGACGAGCGCTATGTGGATATGATCGTCTCCAACGGCACCCTGTGCGATGAGTTCTACGAGATCCTGGACTCTCTGTACATCAGCCCCGCTGTGGTGGAGGATATGGAGAAGATCAAGGAGAAGAAGCGGGCCCGGGATAAGGTGCGCAACTCCAACTACGCCGGCACCACCTTTGCCAAGGACCTGGCGGAGTTCCATCTGGACATTCTCCACGATGGGGAGACCAGCCTCTTTGAGATCCCCATCGCCTACTACAACTCCCTGCCCAGCAGCCTGCGCTTTGTCAATGAGATCTCCGGCTTGGTCAATGCGGTCATCCAGACCTTTAAGGACGAGCTGGCTCAGTGGGAGAACCCCAACGACGCCAAGTTCCTGCTCTGCGACCTGCTGAAGAAGCAGTTCATGCTCATGGTGGACAACTTTGAGCAGTATGAGACCCTGAACCGTGGCGGCAAGGTGTCGGAGAATCCGGTAATCGACATCATCTACCGGCGGGTGCGGGCCAGCTTCTCCACCGCTCCCGAGCCCGACGACTATGAGCAGGCTCTGGAAGAAATGAGAGCCCGCCTCCGTTAACAGCTTTTGCGTGACACCGACTGAACAAAAGCTTGGTAAACGGAGGTGAGAGGATTTGTTCACAGTCGTGATCGCGGAACAGGAGCACATCGACAACATCAAAAAGTGCCGTGTATTCCTCCAGCCGTTTATCGACGAGACGCGTCTGTCGCTCTGTCCCTGGTTTCCGGAAGAGACCACGCTGGCCGACTCCGTTCCCAAACTGGCCCAGTGTGTGGCCGGACACCAGGAGTGGCGCGCCGTTGTGGTGTGTGACGAGCAGGGGTTGGACCATAAAAACCCCTTTGATATCGTTCCCTTCCAGATGCCCCCCTACGACCCCGGCGGGCCGGAGGAGGACGCGCCGCAGCACACCTATCTGGATCGGCTCCGTCAGGCCAAATTCCAGGCCTTTGAACAGGCCGCCCGGCAGCCGCTGACCCGTCTTATGACCCACCTGTGCGAAAGTCCCCTGGTGACCCGGGGAAAAAACAACGCCTCCGACGACCCTGAATTTGCCGAGTATCTCGCCGAGAGTATCCGCAAGCAGGAACTGCGCCAGCAGATCATCGGAGAGGAAAAGCTGAATTTTTCCCGGCCACAGGAAGTAATCTGTATCGCAAAACGCACCTACTGTCCTCAGGAAAGCGATATCACCACCGCCTGGACGCCCAACGAGGACATCCAGTATTCCAGGTTCTACGACTGGAACCTGTACTTTGACAAAATGCGCTACCTGTTCTTTGACATTCTGCCCAAGGAGCACCGGGATTACGGGTTTGAGTATATCAAGTTCCTGTATGTCCTGCTGATCTTCTCCTGCAATGAGACCCCCTCCGGTGCCCTCAAGCCCAATCGGGTCTTTCGCCTGGGCTGTGAAAACAACGAACAGGCCCTTCGGATGCTGCTGGCTCAGTACGATGCCAAGCTGGCCAACACCAGCGATCTGCTGACCCAGCACATCCAGCAGATCCAGTCCACGGAAAAGGCCCGGCTCAGTGACCGGGACGCCAAGCAGATCTTCTGCGCCAACATCAACGTGCCGGTGCTGTTCTCCCAGGAGATCGACCGCACCGACCTCTATTCCAAGCCAGAGGAGCTGGGCCTGGCCACCGACTGTCCGGAGGACGAGGCCAGCAAATGGACCGGCACCTATATGACCTCCCGGCGCACCCTGCAGCGGCTGCTCAAGCAGCCCCGGCGTGCCCTGAAGAGCGCGGTGACCGACCTGCGCAGGCTCAACCAGGTGGATCTGGACCGGGCCTGGAACCTGAATGAATTTCAGGTGGAGGATGTTCAGGAATACACCCACGAAGAGGAACTGAACATGGTGACCACCGACACCCCAGATTTTTTCCACATGGACAAATATGAGGGGGAGATGGAGGAACACAGCAAGGCCATCCACCGCAAGATCGAGACCCGTATGACCAAGGGAACCACCGTTGCGCTGGGTCTGACTGTGCTGGTCCTATATCTGCTGGGCTTTCTGCCCCTGCTGCTGTCCAATTTCTCTGAGGATGAGAGCCGCTTCTGGACCCTCATCCTCATGGGCGGCGCCGCCGCTGCCCTGGTGGTGGTGGGCGTGATCTGCCTGTTCTGCCTGCGGAGCGCACTCCGGAAGCGTTTTCGGGACTACAACGATCTGATGGGCCGGATCTCTATGGATCTGGACCACTCCACGGCCCAGTACTCCCACTATCTCAGCCACGCCTGCAACATGATGCGGGGCTTCCAGGTCCTGAATTTCCGCAACCAAAGCGGCGATCCGGACAGTCAGAAGGTCCGTGTCCTGAAAAAGCACATGACGGACATCCGGCGGATCCGGGAGGAGCTGCGGGAAGTGTTCGGCGTATACGTGGACAGCTGGACCGTCGGCGAGGCGGAGCAGGTGGGCGCATATACCTATGACTTTACCCGGACGGTGGATTTCTCCTATCCCGTGCCCTACACCGAGGGTATGCGCCGTCAGATCGAGTTCCTCCAGCCCGGCAGCACCATCCAGGTGCCGGTGGACTTTATCACTCGCATCACCATCAGAAGGGAGGAGCTGTATGATTGAGACCATCATTCGGCTGGTATGGCTTCTGCTGGTACTGCTTCCCTTCCTCCTGCTGGCCCTTCTGAATAAAAAGGCTAATCTGAAACGTGCCGTTCGGGACCGGCAGTTCCCCATGCCGGTGCTGACACTGGTATATTGCGTCCTGCTTATCATCTTCCTTGGGTGGATCAATCAGTGGCTCCTCACGCTGATGGAACTGCTGGCCGGATTCCTGAGCAGCGCCGGAACGGAGCTGACTCAGGCTCTGGACGGCGCCTTGAGCTGGCTGGGCGAACTGCTGCAAAATATGGGTGCGGCCCTGGCCCACCTGCTGGACACGGTGGACCCCGCCTATATTCTGCTCTTTGTGGGCAATACCCTGATCCTGTTGGTCCACATCCTGCTGAAACGGATCCTGATCTCCATCTTCCAGGTGGTCTTCAAATCCGGCGGTAGTCTCCACGACCTGTGCGCGGAGCTCTTTTATGAGCAGGACGAGGAGAGTTCCTTCTGGTATGTCCGCAGCCACTTCGGCCAGGCCCGCACCTATCTGAAAACCATGTACTATGCCGCCATGACCCTGTCCGCCGCACTGGTGCTCTTCTCCTGCGAGCTCTATCGCAACGACCTGCTCTCTGTCCCCTTCTATCCCGTGTTCGGCCTGCTCATTGTGGGCGAGATCTACTTCTTCGCGGATGGACTGGACCGCCAGGAGCTGACCAGCTACCTTACCGGCGAGGCGGACCACGCCAACAGCGTTACCAACTATGTCCTGCTCCGGAAGGTGCTCTCCAAGCTGTTTGGAGACAAGCTGGGGGCGGAAAATACCACGGTGGACTCCGGTCTGCTGGCAGCCCGGACCAACGACGCCCTGCTCCAGCAGCTGGAGCAGAGCGACGACCCCAAGGTGGAGGCCTACGGCCGCTTTATGCGGAAGAAGGTGCACAGCGGCCTTCAGCTGGACCACAACTACCTGGCCTCCGGTCTGGAGCTGCTGCAGGAGCGCAGTATCCTGTTCAACAATCCCTTCTACTACGATCTTATCCCCTATGTGTTCTACCCCATGAACCGGGTCATGCTCCGCCGCAAGAAGGTACTCATTATTTTGGGCCGCCACTCTGTGGAGGACGACATCATTGCCTGGTGCCAGGAGGGTCTGGCCTCCATCTCCAACATTCCGGGTATGTGGAACATCGGCGCGCTCTCCGACGCCCCCCAGGCGCTGGATGTGGGCATCATCAGCCGCTCCAGCGTCCACGACCTGGCTCTCCATGAGGCCAACGACGCCTTCTTCCAGGACGTGGAGTTCGTGGTGGTGGTGGAACCCTCCAAGCTAGTGACCACTGCCCAGATCGGTCTGAACTCCATCATGCGCCGCTGCCGCCAGGACGGAAAGCAGATCACCTTCTGCTCCACCGATAAAAACTGCGACGGCCTGGTAGATGCCCTGTCCCATATCCTGCTGTCCAGCTTCACCGAGGTGTCCGCCACAGAGCACCACAAGGGGGTCTCCTCCTATATGTGCTGGGACGGAGATGGCGACCACTTGCAGCACCGCCTGCTGCCCAACCTCTCCCGCTATCTGGGCGTAGGCACCGAGCTGTCCTTCGCCGCGCTGAAAAACCAGGTGCCTGTAACCGAGTGGTATGGCGGCGACAGCTTCCCGGTGGTGGATATCCACTGGATCGCCAAGCAGTACTACTATGATCTGCTGCACTATGCGGAGCTGCCCACCTCCCAGGAGGCCATGGACGAATACTTCCAGACCACCCCCAACCTGTGGAATGCCCGGATCCGGGAGAACCACTTCCTCACCGTAGAGGATGAGGGGAACAATATGTTCGAGATGAAGCGGCTCTTCTCCACCCGGGCCCGCAACCAGGGCTTTGTCAACATCATCTCGCCGGAGTATTTGCTCAAGGACTATATGCTGGAGAATGACGGCATTTTCAACGCTGACCCCAAGGCCATCCCCTATATGGTGGCCGACTATGCCTCCACCCAGCGCAATATCATCCTGCGGCTCTGCCTGCGGATGAGCACCGGGCCGGTCAAAGAGGCGGACATCCAGCAGGAGCTGATACTGGGAGACATGGACCAAGGAGAACTGCCCCACAGCCTGTGGCATAACATCTGCCTGTACTGCGGCAGCCGCGGTATCAGCCGCACTGACAAAGCTGGCAACGAATGTCTGGTCTTCTCCCACGGAGAGGCTGAAACCGTCTTTGGGATCGATACCCTGCAGGTCAAAAAGAAATACTCCCTGGAGCAGGGCCGGATGGAATTGCTGTACTCCATCACAGATCCCAAGTTTATCTCCATCGTGCTGGGCGATCTCCGCAACGCCGGCTACATCGCCGAGGACGAAAAGGGCGAGAAGCACTACCTGGGCGCGGAGCTGCGGGGCCATGTGTTCCAAAAGTACCTGCCCGGCCAGTTCTTCACCTTCGGCGGCAAGTACTACGAAATGCTCCGGGTCACCAGCGCCGGTCAGGTGCTGGTACGCCGCGCCGCCGACCACATCACTGGCCGTCCCGCTTACCGCCAGATTCGGAATTACTACCTCTCCAACGTGGTGGATTCCGAGGCCATGGGCGACCAGATGGACATCGCCGGGATGCACATCGTCCGGCAGTACGCCGACATTCGGGTGGAAACCCCGGCCTACTGGAAGCTGGATCAATACAACAACTTCGCCGGGGGAAGCGTGGTCTCTATCAACGGCGTGCCCAACCGGGTCTATCAGGCCAAGCAGCTGCTGCGGATTACCCTGCCGGACCGGGATGGTATGCTGACCAAGGAGATCTGCGGCACGGTGGCGCTCCTCTTCAACGAGATCTTCCGCACCCTCTTCGCGGAAAATCAGCCCTACATCGCTGCAGTCATGCCCGGTGAAGCTGCTGCTCCCACCACCTACAGCCT
This sequence comes from Flavonifractor sp. An112, assembly GCF_904377885.1. NCBI lineage: Bacteria > Bacillati > Bacillota > Clostridia > Eubacteriales > Oscillospiraceae > Flavonifractor > Flavonifractor sp. An112. The sequence goes on from NZ_CAJFGT010000014.1 coordinate 25,215, forward strand.
TCAGGGTGAAAACGGGACGGAGCTGGAGGACGGGTGCATCTACATCATTGAGGACAGTCAGCTGGACCTGGGCCTTCTGGTCACGGTACAGCGCAGCCTCAACCGTATCTTCTCCATACTCTGCGATTATCTGGACTGGCACATGGAGGCAATGGAACTGAGTATGAATCCCCCTCCCGCCCAGGAGCCCCCCGACTTTACCGCACCTCCCGCCGAGGAAGAGCCGCAGCCGAAAAAGGGCTTCTTCAGACGGCTGTTCCAGAAGATCGGCAACTTCTTCCGGAAGCTGTTCCACCGCAAGCCCAAGGAAAACACCATGCCGCCTCTCATGAGCACCGCTCCGGGAGGCTTGGGTACCGAAGCCCCACCTCCCGACGATACCTCTGTGACAAAACAGCCAGAACCCACCTCTCCCCTTCCAGAGGAGCCGTCCGCTGACCACCCCGCCGAGGCGGAAGCCGCTGTTCCTGATGCTGCCATCGAGGAGAGCTCCGACGAAGTGGTTTCCGACCAGGATGTTCCTGCTGCTGAACCGGAATCCACCCCTCCCCTTCCAGAGGAACCGCCCGCCGAGGAGGAACCCACTGCTCCTGATGTTGATATCGATGAGGAGAATACCGACGAAGAAGGTTCCGGCCAGGATGTTCCTGCCGAGGAAATTGCCGAAGATGCTGAAACCGGCACCCCGGCTCCTGCTCAGGAAATTCCTGCCCCGACCGAACAGGACACCCTTCACTTTGAGCCGGAGCAGGTACAGGCCGGCGGCGGAAGCCCCATTTCCCGCAAGCCCTACCACCTGCGCTGCTATCTGCTCTACGGCGGCACCCAGGTGCCGGAACAGATCGACGTACAGGGCACCAGAGATTATCTGGAGGCCCTGGGCTTCGGCAACAGCGAGCTCAAGCAGGCCCGGGCGGGCCGGGACACCGCCGAACGGATCGGCCAGGATATCCTGCGGGACGGCAGCCGCTGCTGCGACTTCTGCGGCGTAGAGCTGACCGGAACCGAGTACGAGATCCTCTCGGACGGCCGAGACCGCTGTATTACCTGCAGCAGAACGGCAGTGAAAACCGAGGAGGAATTCCGGGCCATCTACCAAACCGTGGTGCAAAACCTGGAGATCTTCTACGGCGCTAAAATTTCGGCGTCGGTCCGGGTGGAGATGGTCAACGCGCAAAAGCTCCATCGGCGGCTGGGCAAACGCTTTGTTCCCACCGGAAAGAGCGACGGCAGGGTGCTGGGCGTAGCCATCCGGGACAAAAAGGGCTATACCATACTGGTGGAAAACGGCGCGCCCCGGATGCAGTCCACCATGACAATCGCCCATGAGCTGATCCACATTTGGCAATACCTCAACTGGGACAGCAAAGCCATCCTGAAACTGTACGGCAAAGCCCAGGAAATCGAGATCTATGAGGGCATGGCAAAATGGGGCGAGATCCAATATGCCTACCTCATCGGCGAACGGGCTCTGGGCAAGCGTGAGGAGCTGCTCACCCGTATGCGGGATGACGAGTATGGCCGCGGCTTCAACAAATATCTGGCCCGGTATCCGCTCTCCACCGACGTGCAGCTGCCCGGTCAAACTCCTTTCACCGACAAGCAAAAGCCCCTTTAAGGTAGTGAAAATACGCCCCCTGTACGGCAATTTGCTGTACAGGGGGTGTGTTTCTTTATCATTGTAAAGCGCTGTTTTTCCTGCTATAATGGCTTTGCCCACATCAATCAGAATGATGCCGCCAGCTGGCAGATTTGGAGGATGCGCTATGAAAAAAATGACCTGTGGCCTCTCCGCTCTTCTCCTTTGCCTGGGCCTTCTCTCCGGCTGTACCTCTCAGCCTGAGGCTTCCAAACAGGATACCATTCCCTTTGAGGACGGACAGTACTATGCCGTGGCCTACCTGGGATATCAGCAAATCGATGATCTGGACTACTATGTGGAGCATTATCTGGATCATGACAGCCTGCCTGTTCACTATCTCTCCGCCGGAGACTGCTATCTGGTGATCCCCAGATATACGGGTATGGAGCTGTCCCTGTACCGCAACGATCTGGAGACCTCCCAACCCATTCTGATCTACCAGGACCCGGATTGCCAGCCCTTTATCCTCCAGTGCAACGCCAGCGATATCTTCGCCGACGCAACCATCCGTCTGACCTACGAGGACGAGACGGCAGAGTTTTCCCCCTTCATCTCTTTGAAGGACGGCTCTGTAGACATTGGAGCACAGGGTCTGGAACTCACCAAGGATTCGTAAATGGAGGCCTGTCATATGACCAAAAACGATGCTTTTCTGCACCTGAACGATCCGCTGCCGGCAGACATCGCCCGCCGGAAGGAGATGGGCGACGTGGCAGGCGCCATCCGGCTCATCGACCAGCGTTTGGCCAGCCGCACCCAGCCTCTTCTGGCTCTCCGCCTGGAGGCGGAGCGGCTGCGGCTGACCCGTCTGCCTCACGACTACCCCTACTCCCGTGCCGAGGCCCTGGCTATGATCCGCGCAGAGTGGCCCCAGTGCACGGAGGAACAGTTTGACACTCTGGTGGACCACGGGCGCATTGACTGGCGCATGATCGACGGAGAATTGCGGTGTCAGGAGCGGTTCCTGGAGTCCCTTCGTATATACCCCAAAGAAGCCCCCGGTCTCATACAGGAGCCCCAGGATCACTCCGCCCGGGACGCCGTGTTGGCTAGGATGGAGGCTGAGGGTGCCCTTACTGCCCGCATCACGCTGCGGGCCACCATCCGCTCCCTGGCGCCGGTAACCGGGCAAGAGGTTCAGGCCTGGCTGCCCATCCCCGCCGCCTGTCCCCAGCAGAGCCAGATTCAGATTCTGGACCACACACCCGGGGGCATAGCCGCTCCGGAATGTGCCCCTCAGCGCACCATGTGGTGGCGGACACAGGGGGTGGATACATTCTCCGTAACTTACCGCTATCTCATTCGGGCCCAGTATACCGACCCCATGACACTGCCGCTGGACCCTGTTCAGCCCACCTTCGATCTGGAGGAGCAAGCTCCCCACATCGTCTTTACCCCCTACCTGCGGGCACTGGCAAAAGACATCTGCCGGGGGTGCTCCACACCGGCAGAAAAAGCCCGGGCTATCTATGACTATGTGACCGGCCAAGTGGACTACCGCTACCAACCCGCCTACCTCCAACTGGACTGTATCGCCGACCAGTGCGCCAAGACCCTGCGGGGAGACTGCGGCGTATTTGCCCTGCTCTTTATCACCCTGTGCCGCATCTCCGGCATCCCCGCTCGTTGGCAGAGCGGCCTGGCCGTCCGGCCGGACAGTGTTGGCCCCCACGACTGGGCCATGTTCTATCTGGCGCCCCATGGCTGGCTGTGGGCAGACTGCTCCTTTGGCTCCTCGGCCCGGCGCAATGGAGAGACCGAGCGCCGCCGGCACTACTTCGGCAGTCTGGACCCCTGGCGTATGGTGGCAAACAGCGCCTTCCAGGCGCCTCTGACACCGCCCATGCAGGATTGGCGGCAGGACCCCTATGACAATCAGGTAGGCGAAATGATGGTGGGCGGCCGGGGACTGGATGCCTCGGAGCGGGAGACCAGCCAGGAGCTTCTGGAGTTTGAGCTGCTGCCCGGAGAAACCTGATAGGCATCCTACTGTCGGAGGACTCATCCGACCTTCCGGGCCATTGTAACCAGGGCCCCGCTCCTTGACAGGCTTCACCTAAAACGATAAAATGATAAAAAAAGGAACTAAGGCGTGGGAAAGATGAAGGTTACACCACAGGAAAAAACCATATTGGACGCGGCCCTGGAGGTCGTAGCAAGGGAAACCATCAGCCGAACCAGGATGCACCTGATCGCTGAAGAAGCTAGGATGTCCCAGTCCAATCTGCACTATCACTTTAAAACAAAAGATGCACTGATGAAGGCACTCTTCTGCATGATTCAGGATACGTTTACAGAGCGTCGCAAGCAGGATGCTGTGGATCCGGACACACCCGTTGAAAGTCAGATCGCGCATTTCTTCCAGGAGCCCAGACGCCTGTTGGACGAAGACTGGCGCTATGAAACGGTACAGATCGATTTCTGGCTGTATGCTCATACAGAGCCGGAGATGCAGGAGTTGTTTGACGAGAGTTATGAGGGCTGGCGGGAACAGGCCATCCGCCTGATCGCGCAGGCTTATCCCGAAATTCCCGCCGAAACCCAGCGGGCACTGGGCTATATTATGGTATCCATGTTCGTAGGCGCCGTCATGCAGATCATGAATCGTGCCGACTTTGATTTGGATCGCTATTTTGAGGTATGCACAAAATTGATCCTTCTGGAGCTAAACAAGCTGCATCAAGCAGGTTGATTGGTTCCTACACAGAAAGCGCCCCTGGAAAGAGATTCTTTCCGGGGGCGCTTTTTATCATGCCTGTACAGTTGATGGAGCGGTGTGAAGGTATTCCATGAGCATATCGCAGCAGAGGGACGCATACAGGTCCAAATCTACTGTCAGCTTGGAATTCAGCACCTGAAGGGACTCTCCCATCATCATGGAAACCATGATATGAGCCAGAAGGGCGGCCGTTTCTGCTTCTACTGCAGGATCATACAGACGAATGGTTTCTGCAATATGCTTTCTCCAGATCTCATAAGACTGATAGAACTCCTCGTTGATCTCAGGATCCACCCGTCCCATGCACCAATAGTCAAACTGTGTTCTGTCATATTGAGGTTCTTCCTCAATAATCTGCTTTTTCTGCTCAAAGAAACCAGCCAACTTATCTGCCAGGGTATTGGAGTGTTGGTTGAGTACCGCCTCTCGCTTTTCTGAAAAGTTTTTCTGGATATAACGCAGCAGGGCCAGCAGCAAGTCCCGTTTTGTCTTGAAATAGTAGTGGAGATTGGACTGCACCACTCCGGCCTCCTCTGCGATCAAACGCATACGGGTCCCGTTGAGTGTTTCCCTGTCTACCACCTCAAACGCCGCAGCCAGGATCGTTTCTTCCATAGGATTATATTCCATGATCGGCATCCTCTTTTCTGCCATCCATTTCGTATCATCAGTATATCAAACCGGTCGTAAAAAATCAAATCCATTAAGCTGACTGACTAGTTGATTTTTTTCTGGGATGTGATATATTTGCCATACACCGGCACAAAGCCGTCAGAAATGGAGGATCATTATGGAAGTCATCAAGTGGAGCGCCAACAAAATGCCCAAAAGCGGGGACCAGCAGCTGAGCGTCATGGCTCTGGATGAGGTGCAGCGGGCCCGCAGATTTCACCAGAGTTTTCCCCAATACGCTGTTACCCCTCTTGCCAGGCTTTCCCGTATGGCCGGACATCTGGGGCTGAAGGATGTGTTTGTCAAGGATGAGTCCTATCGCTTTGGCCTGAATGCCTTTAAAGTCCTGGGCGGTTCTTTTGCCATGGCCCGGTACATCGCCAAAGAGCTTGGTAAATCTGTAGACGAGATGAGCTATGATTACCTGACCAGTGACCAGCTCAAGCAAGAATTTGGACAGGCCACCTTCTTTACCGCCACAGACGGCAACCATGGCCGCGGTGTGGCGTGGGCTGCCAACCGCCTGGGACAAAAGGCCGTTGTCCATATGCCCAAGGGCAGCAGCAAGTCCCGCTTTGACAACATTGCCCGGGAAGGTGGCAAGGTCACCATTGAGGAGGTCAACTATGATGAATGTGTACGTATTGCCGACGCCGAGGCTGCGGAAACCCAGCGCGGCGTCGTAGTGCAGGACACCGCCTGGGATGGCTACGAAGAAATCCCTGCCTGGATCATGCAGGGCTACGGAACCATGGCTATGGAGGCCGCCGAGCAGCTCAAGTCCCTTGGCGCCGCCCGTCCCACCCACATTTTTGCGCAGGCGGGGGTAGGCTCCCTGGCTGGTGCAGTGGTAGGCTTCTTCCACAATCTCTTTCCCGAAAATTCCCCAAAAACCATCATCATGGAAGCCCAGGCCGCCGACTGCCTCTACCGGGGTGCCGTGGCAGGTGACGGACAGCTACGTACCGTGGACGGCGATCTGCAAACCATTATGGCGGGCCTGGCCTGCGGAGAACCTAATACAATTTCCTGGGACATTCTGCGCAATCACGCTTCCTTCTTTGTCTCCTGCCCGGACTGGGTGGCTGCCAAAGGTATGAGAATGCTGTCCGCCCCCTGCAAAGGCGATCCCCAGGTGGTTTCCGGAGAAAGCGGCGCAGTGGGAATGGGCCTGCTGGCCACTTTGATGGAGAACGCGGAGTACCGCGAGTTGCGGGAGGCGATCGGCCTTGATGAAACCTCCAGCGTACTTCTCTTTTCTACCGAGGGCGACACTGATCCCCAGCGTTATCGCGATATCGTATGGAACGGGGCCGATATCTCCGTCTGAATGTCTAAATTTCTTTTGATTTTTTGTCCATAATAGAAGATTGACACAAAAAGAGCTTTGTCATATAATAAGCGCAGGAAATCTGACTGACTAATCAAACTAATGCGAGCCACAGGCTCGTTTTAAATGGCCTCAAATTTGATCAATCAGTCAGTCTAAAACGGAGGGAAATATTATGGTAACTTCTATGGGCGGCAAGCACCTGATCACTCTGCAGGAATGGACCAACGAAGAAATCGATACCTGCCTGGACACAGCTTATGATCTGAAACTGAAATTCGCTCGGAAGATTCCCCACGCAAGCCTGCGGGACGAGACCGTATTTATGATGTTCTTTGACGAGTCCACCCGTACCCGCAACTCCACCGAGGCCGGCGCCACCCAGCTGGGCGCCCACGCCCACTTCCTGGATGCCAGCAAGATGCAGATCCAGCACGGCGATTCCGCCAAGGATACGGCAATGATCCTCTCCAGCTACGGTCACGCCATTGCCTGCCGTCACTGCGGCTGGGGCGTGGGCAACGCCTACATCCGTGAGATGGCCAAGTATTCCAGAGTGCCCGTTCTGAATCTCCAGTGCGACCTGTACCACCCCATGCAGGGTCTGGCCGACCTGATGACCATTCAGGAGCATTTTGGCCGCACCAAAACCCAGGGCCTGAAGGTCTCCATCATCTGGTGCTACGCCACTACCCACAAAAAGCCCATCTCTGTGCCCGTCACCCAGGCGCTGCTCTTCCCCCGCTACGGGATGGAGGTCACCCTGGCCTATCCCGAGGGCTACGAGCTGCCCGACTGGGTGATCGCTCAGGCGGAGGAGAACGCCCGGAAGAACGGCGGCACCATCCGCATCACCCACAACATCCGTGAGGCCTTTGAGGGGGCCGATGTGGTGATCCCCAAGAACTGGGGCAGCTGGTACGCCGACAGCAAGAAGGCTCCCACCGATGAGAAGCGCGAGGGCAACACCACCCTGACCCAGGAGGAGCTGGAGCGTCTGGCAAAGAATAAGTCCTGGAAGTGCACCCAGGAGCTGATGGATCTCACTTCTGAGAACAGCATCTATATGCACGCGCTGCCCGCCGACCGGGTCAACGAGGTAGAGGACTCCGTCATTGACGGTCCTCACTCCATCATCTATCAGGAGGCCGAAAACAGACTGCATACAGTCAAGGCTGTTATGGATCTGACCATGGGTGGCAGACGCTGAGTAAAGGAGGAGTTTTCATGGATATCTCCACGAATGCCGCCGGGCTGAAGCTCTCTTCTCCCCTGCTCCCCGGCTCGGGCCCATTGACTGGAGACGCCGAACGGATTCTCTATCTGGCCCGGCAGGGACTGGGCGCCATCGTAACAAAGACCATTGCCCCTGAAGCAGCGGAGGTGGGCCGCCCCTGTATCGCAGGCAACCGGACCATGATCTTCAATTCCGAAGCCTGGTCGGAGCATCCCGCATCCCAATGGATCGGGGAATACCTCCCCGAGGTACGCAATCAGTGTGACACGCCCATCATTGCCAGTGTGGGGTACGACGACGAAGACCTGAAGCAGATGGTCCCTCAGCTGGAGCCGCTGGTGGCCGGATATGAGTACATTCCCCGGTATGTGGGCAAGGACTTCGACGAGGTCAAGCGGATCGTGGCAGTGCTGCGGGGCCTCACCAAAAAGCCCGTCTGGGTCAAAATGAACGCCAATATTTCTGATCCCGTAGGCTTTGCCGCCTCCTGCCGGGAGAGCGGAGCAGACGGAATCGTGGCCATTACCTCTCTGGGGCCCAATATGGTCATCGACATTGAGCACCGCCGTCCCCTGATCGGTACGGCCGACGGCTATGTCTGGACTTCCGGCCCCGCCATCAAACCGCTGGCGCTGGCCTACGTTCACATGATCAAACAGGCCTTCCCCGACCTGTCGGTCATTGCCAGCGGCGGCTGCGCCACCGCTGAGGACGTGATCGAGTTCCTGCTGGCGGGAGCCGACGCGGTACAGATGTTGTCCGAGGCCATGCGGAAGGGCCGGGATCTGTACGGCAAGATTCTGGCGGATCTGCCCGCCGCCCTGGAGCGCTATCATTTTACCAGCGTGGAGGATGTCAAAGCCACCTGCCTGACTACCACCGCTCCCAGCAACACCCCATCCTTCCCCCACTTTGATCAGGATACCTGTACCGGCTGCTGTCTGTGTGAGCGCTGCTGCCCCTACTTTGCGCTCCATATGGAACAGGGCAAACCTGTGGTGGACCAGTCCAAGTGCTTCGGCTGCGGCCTGTGTCAGAGCAGATGTCCCACTCACGCCATTACCAATGTCATCAGCGAAATCTGAAGATTGTTTGTAAAGGAGATTTATTATCATGGTACCGACCGAACGCATTCGTGAGCTCAGTGAGAAGTACAGAGCCTATACTGCGGAGCTGCTGGGCAAGATGATCCGGGTCCCCGGCTTTTCCGGCCGCGAGAAGGACCGCTGCGAGCTGATCGTTCAGCTGTGCCAGGAGGCCGGCTTTGACGAGGTCCACATCGACGGTCTGGGCAGCGTGGTGGGCCGGGTTGGCCATGGTCCCAAGAAGCTGGCCTTTGACGCCCACATCGACACCGTTGAGGTGGGTGACCGGACCCAGTGGAACAAGGACCCCTTCTGCGGCGAAGTCACTGAGGACGGTCTGGTGTACGGCCTGGGCGCTTCCGATCAGCTGGGCGGCGCCGCCTGCATGATCGCCTCCGCCCGGATGCTGAAGGAACTGGGCTACGACGGCGAGTTCACCATCTACTATACCTTTACTGTTATGGAAGAGGACTGTGACGGCCTGTGCTGGCTCTATGAGATCGAGAAGGAAGGTCTGAAGCCCGACTATATCGTGTCCAGTGAGCCTACCGCCTGCCGTCTGTTCCGTGGCCAGCGGGGCCGTATGGAGATTGAGATCCTCCTCAAGGGCATCTCCTCTCACGGTTCCCTGCCCCACAACGGCGTCAGCGCCGCCTACAAGGCCGCCCGCGCCGCCCTGGCTATGGAGCAGCTGAACGAGGACCTGCAGCCCGATGAGGACAACTTCCTGGGCAAGGGCTCCGTGGTGGTCTCCTCCATGGAGGTCAAGGGCCCCTCCCAGTGCTCCGTTCCTGACGAGGCCAAGCTCTATCTGGACCGCCGCCTGACCTGGGGTGAGAACGAGGAGATCGCCATCGGCCAGGTGGTGGACTACATCACCAAGGCTCTGGGCGAGCCTCCCTACAAGGTCTATATGCCCTCCTATGCCAAGCGCGGCTACAAGAACACCGACTTTACCCAGGAGCTCTACTTCCCCACCTGGAAGACCGAGGAGAACCATGAGCTGGTGGTAGCCTCCCGCAAGGCGTTCCAGGAGCTTTACGGCAAGGATCTGGTGCCCGGTCCCTGTGTGTACTCCACCAACGCCGTGGCCTTCTGCGGCCGCCATCACATTCCCACCGTTATTATGGGGCCTGGTGATGTGGAGGCCTGCCACAAACCCAATGAGACCACCCGCGTCAACGATCTGGTCACCTGCAGCGCCTTCTACACCATGCTGCCCTACATCCTGAAGTAAGGAGCTGGACAGATGAAAAAGCGCATTGTGGTGGCCCTGGGTGGAAACGCCCTGGGAAATACCCTGCCTGAACAGCTGGAGGCGGTCAAATATACCTCCCGCATTCTGGCTGACCTGATCGCAGAGGGAAACGAAATCGTGATTTTCCACGGCAACGGGCCCCAGGTGGGTATGATCAATCTGGCTATGTCGGAACTCCATCGGGCCGATCCCAGACAGTCCATCATTCCCATGTCCGTCTGTGTGGCCATGAGCCAGGGATACATCGGTTATGATCTTCAGAGCTTTCTCCATGCGGAACTGCTGAAGCGGGGCATCGATAAGCCGGTCACCACTGTGATCACCCAGACCCGGGTAGACCCCGACGATCCCGCCTTCCAGCACCCCACCAAACCGATTGGACGCTTTCTGTCTCTGGAGGAGGCCAAAGAACTGGAAAAAGAGGGCTATCGCTTTATGGAGGATGCCGGCCGGGGCTATCGGCGAGTGGTTGCCTCCCCCAAGCCCCAGGAGATCATGGAGATCGACACCATCCGCACCCTTCTTCAGGCCGGACAGGTGGTTGTCGCAGCAGGCGGCGGCGGTATCCCTGTTGTCCGTCAGGGATGTTATCTGCGGGGTGTGGGCGCTGTTGTGGACAAGGACTTTGCCAGCTGCGTGCTGGCAAAGTCCCTGGACGCCGACGAGCTGATTATTTTCACCGCCGTAGAAAAAGTTGCCATCCACTTTGGAAAGCCGGATCAGGTCTGGCTGGATCGCCTGACACCGGATCAGGCTGCCAAATACGTGGCCGACGGAGAATTTGCTGCCGGTTCCATGCTGCCCAAGGTACAGGCCGCCATGGATTTTGCTGCCTCCAAACCGGGACGCAGAGCATTGATCACCCTTCTGGAAAAAGCAGGTGACGCACTGAACGGTCTGACCGGCACTGTGATCGCCCAATAAAAAGCCATCGTATGACGACGAATAAGCCGTGCTGAATGAAGCATGGTTTATTCGTCGTTTTCAATAATAATTATCATACTTTATTGTATATATTGCACAATTTTTATCTCAAAAATGCGGTCACTTCGTGAATTGACCACAGACTGACTAATCGATAAAATATAGGCAATTCCGAAGGGAGGTTTCGCAGCATGAAGTGGAAAGCGGACGAATTTTACTTTCAGCGAACCGCCGAACTTGCCCGAGAAGCCATGGACCGGGGAGACGACGGTTTTGCCAGTATCCTGGTGGATGAGAATGGAGAAATCGTGATGGAACAGGGAAATCTGGCTCACACCCGGAACGATCCCACCGCCCACGATACCATTGTCCTGGCCCAGCGGGCGGTACAGGCATATCCGCAGGAATTTCTGGCCAAATGTACGGTCTACGCCCTGATGGAGCCCTGCGTCATGTGTATGGGCGCTCTGTTCTGGGCTGGGATCCCCAAGGTCAAATACGCCATGTCCGAGGCAGATCTGAACAAGCTCCTGCCCGGCGGTCTGGAGATCCACAGCGAGGAATTTGCAGCCCGGAGCCCCAAACCCATGATTTCGGAAAGCGGCGCTCCCTTCCCTCCGGCAAACAAGATCATTCGGGATTGGGTCTGCTCCCTGGGGATTCCCGGTATCCCGCCCGAGGGAGTCTAAGCCATGAAAGCCATCATTCATGCCAATATTTACGACTTCTACTCCTACCGTCCAGACAGCTATCTCATATTTGACCGTAAAATCACCGAAACCAGCCCCATGAGTCAGTGGCATAAGCCAGAGAACTGCGAAGTGATCGACGCAAAGGGTGCGTTTCTGCTGCCCGGTCTGCTGAGCTGCCACGCCCATCTGTACGGCGCCTATATGAGAGGCTGTCCCCTGCCGCCCATCCGCTCCACCTGCTTCCGGGAACAGCTGGAGCAGCTCTACTGGACGGTGGATGGTGCTCTTGATGTGGAAAGCTCCTACTGGAGCGCAAAGACACTGGCTCTGGACCACATCCGCTGCGGCGTGACCACCATTTTTGACCACCACGCCAGCGGAACCCAGATAGAGGGCACGCTGGATGCACTCAAGCAGGCCTGGGTGGACGAAAGCGGACTGCGCGGCCTCTTCTGTTTTGAAACCAGCGATCGATTTGATGTGGAGGCCTGTATCCGTGAAAACCTGTCCTTTGCCCAAAAAGGTAGCAGTGAAATGCACGGGGCTATGTTTGGTATGCACGCCTCCCTGTCACTCAGCGAACGCACGCTGGACCGGGTCGCTCAGGCAATCGGCAATATCCCGCTGCACGTCCATGTGGGCGAAAGTCTGGAGGACGAAGAGGAGTCGGTAGCCCGTTACGGAAAACGGATCGTGGAGCGCTTTGCGGATCACGGCCTGATTACCCCCAACAGCATCTTCGCCCACTGTGTCAACATCAATGCTCGGGAGGCGGCACTGATGGCTGAATACGGCGCCACAGCAGCCATCAATGTGACCTCAAACCTGAACACCGGAAACGGTATCCCTGATTTTCGCCTCTTCCGCCGGTATGGCGTACCCGTCATGGTAGGAAACGATACACTGGGTACCAACATCGCTGCGGATCTGCGCAACACCATGTTCGGGATGCACCTGCGTACCAAGAATCCCTGGTGGTTTGACTACAGTATGCTGCTGGACTGCATCCGCAGCGGTTATGAATTTGCCTCCCGGCTGCTGCATATCCAACTTGGCCGGCTGGAAGCCGGCTGTGAAGCCGATTTTGCCCTTGCACCCTATCTTCCGCCTACCCCCATCACTCAGGAAAATGTTTGGGCACACATCCTGGACGGCATATTCAACAGCTACCGGCCCAGCGACGTCTGGTGTGCCGGTGAAGCAAAGATGAGAAATTACCAGGTACAGTTTGATGAATCTGAGATCTGCCAAAAGAGCCGCGCAAGTGCTCAGAAGGTATGGGCACGTATTTCCCAGCAGAAATGATGAAAGGGGCGTCATTCATGAAGGAAAAGGAAAAAGTCAAGGCAGCAGACAACGACTACGAACTGTGTGAGGTTCCACGGGACAAACGAAAGAGTTTCGCCAGCATCACCATTATTTGGACCGGCTATGTATTCCTCATCACCAGCATGGTGGCAGGCGGCGGCTTGGCTGCCGGTCTGACCTTCCGCGAAATCATTCTGGCCACCATCCTGGGAAATGTCTTTTTAAGCGTTCTGGCCATTCTGGTCAGTATCATTGCCAGCCGCACCGGCCTTACCTTCGCTCTGCTGACACGGCACAGCTTCGGTCGGAAGGGCTCCAAGATCACCTCGCTTTTCGTTCCCATCGTCAACATCGGGTGGTACACCATTCAGTCCGCCACCTACGGTCATCTTATCGCCCAGGTGTTTAATTTGGGCGGCGTTGGAGAGATCATCTGCATGATGCTCAGCGCCCTTGTCATGGGCATTTTCGCCCTGTTCGGCTTTGACGCCATCTCCATTCTGGGCTACGTGGCCATTCCCGCGGTTATCTTCCTCTCTATTGCAGCTTCGGTAAAAGCCGTTGTGGTAACCGGCGACTTCTCCATGATCGTGAATTACGTCCCCAAAGATCCCATTACCATTGTTGAGGGTGTTACCCTCATCATCGGAACCTGGGTATTCGGCACAGTCGCGTGCATTGCGGACATCATGCGCTATGCCCGCACCACCAAGGAGGCTGTGCTCAGCGGCGTCACCGGTCTGGTAGGCGGCAACAGCCTTCTGGTTATCTGCGGCGCCATCACCGCCATCGCCCTGAACAACAGCGACCTGACCTCCGCTCTGCTCTCCATGGGTCTGGTGCTGCCCAGCATCATTTTGATGACCACCAACATCTTTACCACCAACGCCGCAAATTTGTATTCTACCTCTTTGAACCTGTCCAACGCATTCAACATGGGCCGCAAGAAGATGCTGACCGTTATCCTGGTGATCTGCGCCCTTCTGACCATGCTGAAGCCCTATGAAATCACCTTCCTGTTCACCTTCCTTGATGTGTTGGGCAACGTGGTTCCTCCGCTGGCCGGCATCATCTTCGCCGATTACTACATTGTCAAGCGTGGGCATTACGAAGAACTGGCCAAGGCTGACATCAAGGACTGGAACATCATGGCCTGGATCACCTGGGCAATTTCCGTGGCTCTTGTGTACCTTCTGCCCTTTGGACAGCCGTCCGTCAATGGTATCGTAATCTCCATGATTCTCTATGTCATCCTCATGAAGCTCAAGCCTGCAAAGGCCGAAATCAAGGAGGGCAACTAAAATGACAAAATATAAATGGATTGCATTCTTTGGAACCGTGTTGATGGGAATCAGCTCCTTCATGGCCTGTCTGGGAACTTCCTCTAATATGCTGCTGGCCGGAAGCATTTTGCTGGTAATCAGCATTGTCATTATGTCTTATGCGTTTTATTTCTGGAGGCCTTAATCCTTATATTACAAAAAGCCCAGGGTGCAAATGCCCCCTGGGCTTTTTTGCATCTAAACTTCGAACAGAAGGAATTTCTTTACCAAACATTTAACTGTGCACTTAGTTGCCGTAATACATATATGACAGGAATGGCACTCATACGTTTAGCACCCTTCACACAGGATACTCTCATACTATGAATCGAAGCCTCTGACTCATCTTAGTCAGCATCTTCCTATTGCCATATTTAATTTAGATTATCCTTGAACTATATATCAATATATGGTAATTTTTACAGGAAGTATAGTTTTAGGAAGGCATTCCAATACCAATGACACTAAAGGAGAGATGTACATGAAGCAAGCAAAGCAGATACTCAGTAGTTTTCTTTCCCTTTGTCTATTGACATTAATAATTCCTTATCCAACCAGCGCTGCAGCCAATTTGCAGGGCCAGAAGAATGAGTTTCAAGGACACTCCTATCAAGTTTTTGACGGGATCTGCGAAACATGGGAAGAAGCCCAAGCGTATTGCATATCTCTTGGCGGACATCTTGCTACAATCTCATCTGCGGATGAGAATAACTTTTTATATAATCTTCTTATTGATTCAGGATACAGCAGCGCCTATTTCGGACTAACTGACAGTGCAAAAGAGGGGGAATGGGTTTGGGTTACAGGAGAATCTGTCACCTATACAAATTGGCACCCCGGAGAGCCTAACGCGGAAAACAGCAAAGAGGACTATGCCATGTTCTACTATAAATTTAAAGATGGGACATGGAATGACGGTAAATTTAATAATGGCACATTTATTTGCGAATGGGACAACAGCAGCACTGGGGAATTTCGGTTTATATCAGATAAAACTGTTAATTGTATCCCTAAAAACACCACATTTGAAGTATTTGTCGGGTACTATGTAGACGATATATTGAACAATGGTACATATCAAATATCTGT